>CAZDDH010000041.1:0-48473 GCA_964504165.1 uncultured Rickettsiales bacterium
GCCCCAGCGCCCGCACCCGCAGCCCGGCCTGCGCCGGCCCCAGCGCCTGCACCAGAAGCCCGGCCCGCGCCGGCCCCCGAACCACCTGCCCCGGCTCCGGAGCCGGCGCCCCGGCCCCAACGCACGCCCGACGCCACAGGTTGGAGCGAATTCATCGAATCCATGTCCGGGGCACTGGGCGGCATCCGGGCGATCATCGCCGAGGGTGGTTTCCGCGAATTCTCTGCAGGAGAGCTGCGCATCGGCTTCACGAACGAAACGACGATGCACCAGGCCGCGGAGCGGTTCACCGACGGCCGCCTACAGCAGGCCGCGTCGGCCTACTTTGGCCAGCCTATCGTGCTCGTCGCGCAGACCGCCGGCAGCGGTGAGAAGGGCCAGGTCAGCCCGGCGGCCAAGGCACGCGAGGAGGCCGCCCACCGGCACGCCGAGCGTGAGGATCGCGCCCGCAATCACCCCAAGATGAGCATGGTGGAGTCCATCTTCCCCGGGGCGGAGATCACCCGCATCCGGCACCTCGTCGACTGATCAACGCCCATAGGCCCGCCAGCTCGCCCATAGGCCCGGCGCCTCACCGGCACGGATCATCTGCAGCTGGATGTGGCGGATGGCCTGGCGAGGGCCCCGGTTCAAGGCGCGGCAATAGGCTTCCATCCACGCCGCGGACGTCTCGTCGTCGGTGGCCAGCTGGGGGACGAGGACGGCTGACGCGCCGCGGTCGAGCAGGGGGGTGACGAGGCCCTCGAGAGCGAGCGTCGTGGGCCCGGCCAGCACCCCGGCATCTCCCGGGTCGGGGGGGGCCAGCATCTCCAGTACGACCACGGCCGGCGTCGCAGGCGTTCCCCCGGGGGAGGCTTCGGTGGTCCCCCGTGGGGAGCTCGGCCGGCTGGCGACGGGGTCGCCGTGGTTGAGCTCCAGCTCCCCATCCACGCACAGCAGGTCGATATCCACCGGCGGCTGCGCCGGTGCCAGCGTGGCCGCGTTGCGGAAACGGCGGGTCACTCCGTCGCAGGCCCCGGGGCCCGGCTCCATCCCCTGCACGGCCGCACGCTTGATCTTCGTGGGCCGGCCCGCCGCGGCGGGGGCGGAGGAGGCGGGCAGCCAGACCAGCGCGTACCGCTCTACGAGGAACCGTTCGCCATCGTGGAGCGCCTCCAGCGGCAGGCGGCCGATGGGCCCCTCGGCCTGGATCAGCAGCGTCTCGATCCCATGGCCTTCGACCACGGGGGCGACGGATGCGAACAGCATTCCGTACAGCTGCTGGAGCGTCTCGATCCCGGGGCCGGCCCGGCGTCTGGAGCGGCCCGGCGTCTCCCCGGTCCCCAGGCGCAGCTCGTCGGCCAGCTGGGCCAGCTCCTCGGCCGGCGCGGGGATCCGGATGACCTCCAGCCCGTCGGGGGTGACCAGCCAACCCAGCGCCTGCTCCTTGGTGACGGTGTACCGCAGCAGGGCGGTCCCGGCTTCGATGGCGCCGGGGCCGTGGGGTGCCTGGCCACCGGCCGCCGCGAAGGCCTCGTCGATCCGCTCCTGCTCCAGCAGCAGGAAAACCAGATCATCCCGCGGCTGGGTGACCGTCGCTCCGAAAGGGCGGGGCAACGCCGCGGGTTGCCGCTGCTGCGGTGGCGTGGCCGCCAACGCCTCGAGGGATTGGCGCAGGGATTCTTCCGCGGCCGCCAGATCCCCCAGCCGCCAGTGGGCCAGCCCCGCACCATGAGATGCCCGCCAGTCCATCGGCCCCGGCGACTCGGTCCCGATCACCGCGTCGAAAACCTCCATCGCCCCTTCGGTATCGCCGGTGGCCAGGGCCAGGTGGCCCGCCGCACAGGCCTGGCCGACCCAGGCATCCACGTCACTCTCTCGGGCCAGGATCGCGGTCGCCTGGCTCAGCTCACGCCGCGCCTCGTCCAGTTCGTCCCGCTGGTGATGGACGGCGGCCAGCGCCAGCAAGGCGTCCGCCGCCGCCTCGGGGACCAGGTAGCTCACCGAGCCTCCGGCGTTTTGCATCGGATTCCGGTTGAGGGACAGGGAACCCAGCGCGTCCCCCTCTGCCTCCTCCCAGCGGCGTTCGTGAACGGACAACAGGGCCAGCAGCGCCCGGTTGGCCACCACGCCACCGTCATCGTGGCCCTGCTCGCTGAGCTCCACGGCCAGATCCAGCTCACGCCGGCACGCCTCCGTATCCGCCATGGCGCACGCCAGCTCGGCCAAGTAGCCCGCCAGCTTGCCCTGGACGGCGGCGTCCTCGCCTTGCTGCTGGGCCAGGTCCGCCGCCTCGCGCAGGAGGGCGCTAGCCTCCTCCAGCCATCCCTCCCTCCAGGCCACGAGGGCCTGCGTCGAGAGCATGGCCACCGTACGTCCATCCGGCAGGCCCAGGCCCCGCTCCAGCGCCCCCCGGCTCGTGGTCAGATCGTCCAGATCGAAGGCCACGTAGCCGATACCGGTGAGGTAGGCCACCGTGTTGTCGGCCTCTCCAAGGAGATCGGCGAGGCGCACCGCCAGCTGCATCGACGCGAGCGCCCTGGGGCCTTCGCCCCTGTCGAGGAACTCCACACCCCGCGTGAACACCAGCATCGAGAGCTGTTCCCGGCCCTCGTAGCCGTCCACGCCTTGGAGCCGGCCGTCCACGTGGTCGATGGCGGACAGCAGCGTCGAATCCCCATCGTCGATGGCCGCCGTGGACCGGAGGTACATCTCACTCGGCGCAGCAAGGAAATCCCCACGGTTCGCAGCCAGTGCGGCGAGCAACGCGGCGTCTGCCCAGGGCAGCGCGTCGATGGCCCGCCCGTTTTCGATGTAGATGCGGGCCAGCCACAGGCGCACGGCGATGGGGGCGCTGCGGTCCACCGAGGCGTCCGCCAGCGGCAGCGCCTGCCGGAGGCGGTCGGCCCCCTCGTCCACGCGGCCCTGGCGGCCCAGCATCAGGCCGAGTTCCACCAGCGCCTCCCGCTGCATCACCGTGTCCCCGGAACCCGCGAACTGTTCGGCCAGATCGGCGAGCATCGATCCGGCCTCTTCGTACCGTTCCTGGTTTCCCAGCTGCACGGCCTCGTTTATGCGCTGCCGAGGGCTCGGGCCAGGGGCCAGATCCCCGGCCTGCTCAGCCCCTTGTGCAGTGGCGGCGAGCGGACTCGCACACAGCCACGAGACGGTTGCCAACAGCGCGATTTTTCTGGGCAAAACCAGCATTATTCCGCCCCTCACGAGGGAAAACTGAATCCGAATCATAACCGCTGCAGATCACGTCAGCATGGGGCTTTCGTGGGCCCTTCGGCAAATTGACAGCGAAAGATCCGACGTGTTAGCGTTTTGGCCGATCCACGGATGCTACATAGCCGGGAGTAGCCCTGGCTATGAAACAACACTTGGGCCCATATTTGGGGCACGGTGCAATCTGCACGACAGCGGGTGCTCTAGAGCCCCAGAAAAGTGCTAACCAGGCCGCCTTCGAGCGGCGCAAGGAGAGGGATGCCATGGCCGACGACGCGCAGACCGCCAGTGACCAACGTCTCGTCGAGATCAACAACGAACTCAACGCGATCCTCGAGGAGAGAATTACTTTCCTGACATCGACGTTGAAATCGACGGACAGCCTGACGGCACAGATTGCCGCCACGGAGCTCGACATCAAGCGTAATCGCGAGATGCAGGGCAAGCTGGAAGCCGAGGTGGGGGACATCAGCAAGGAGCTGACCTCCCTGACCACGACCACCGAAACCCTCACGGCGGACCGGGACGCGCGGCAAAAAGACAAGTACGCCAAGGAAAAAGACATCCAGCGCCTCGAGTGGGAAATTGCCGAGAAAGGCAAGGAGATCGAGGGCGACGAGGGCAAGATTAACGACCTCGAGAAAGAGCTCTCCAAGCTCGAACGCGAGAACAAGAAGCTCAAGAACCGCGTCAAGGTTCTCGAGGAAGGCGTCGACAGGATGCGCAAGGTCCGCCAGGAGTACATGCGCAGCATCCAGGACCTGAACCAGGAGATGACAGGCCTCACTGGGAGTGGCGAACAGGGCTGATTCAGCCGGTTTCGCAACTCCACTCAAGCCATTGAAGAGGTGAGGCATGGCAAAGAAAAAGAACGAGGCGAGCGAGTCTGCCGCGTCTGATGATGTCGTCGAGACGGACGAGGCCAGTGTCTCGAGCGTCTATGACAGCAACAAGGCGATGAACGCCTGCCATGACGTCATGGCTGGCATCCAGGCCGCTCAAGAGAAGATGCAAGATTCGGTGAAGGGCCGGTTCGACTTCCAGCAGCGGCAACGCATGCTGGCTGCCGGTCTGGCCGCCGCCAACCAGACGGTGGATCTCCCGTGGGAGATCCAACGCAAGGCCATCGTCGCCGGCGCCAACACCGGTGGTGGTGGTGGCAGCAACGAAGAGAGCCTCCGTCGGGACGAGATCGAAGCCCTGATCGAGCATCGTGTGCAGCTGGCCGTCGGCGCCGCTGTTGCCGAGCTCCGTGGCCAGGGCGGCGATGTCCGCGAGCAGGTGGACAATGCGGTGAACAACCTCGGCGGCTCGATGGAGTCCCGGTTGCTTGGCATCGTCCGCGAGAACCTGACCGATTCCCTCAAGACCCTCGAGGATCGGATGCGGGACATCGCGAGCTCGGCCTCCGCCGCAGCGGCGGAGCGGGAGCGCGTGAACAAGGCTCTCGACGAGCAGCGCAAGGCCGCGGAACGTGGCCTGGCTGCGGCTGGTGGCGACGAGCTGCTCGACCAGATCGAAGATATCCGCGACGTCAATCTGAACGTCGGCGACTTCGACGTAGCTGGTATCGAGGAGATCGGCGGGGAAGAGGCCGAAGACGATCTGCCGCCCGAGTCCCTCCAGGACGAAGACTCGGAAGACATGGGGGAGATCTCGGCGGAAGAGGCTGGCCCCAGCACCGAGATGGAGATGGCACAGGAACCGGTCGTGACCGGTGAGGAGCAGCCCGCCGAGGAGCCCGTCGTCGAGACCGAAGAGGTCGAGGACGAGGTCATCGAGGCGGCCGGCGGCGAGGACGAGCTCATCGAGGACGAGGTTCTGGACGAGGCTCTCGACGAGGCCCTCGACGAGGCCCTCGACGAGGCCCTGAGCGGGGACGTGGAGGAAGAGCCTGCTGCCGAGGAACCGGCGGCCGATGACGAACCGATGGACGAAGCCGCCATCAACCGTTATCTGGAGCTGGCCAGCACGCTGCGCGGGCGCCAGAAGCACGGCGCTGCGCTGGAGCTGTACAACAAGGTCATCGAGATCGACGCCGCCAATTTCGAGGCGCACATCGGCCTCGGAGCGGTCTATCTGCAGGAGCCGGACTACGACAAGGCAGCCACCGAGTTCGGGCTGGCTGTAGAGGCCGATTCCAGTAGCCCCGCGGGCTTCCTGGGGATGGGCGAGGTCCTGTTCCTCAAGAAGGAGTACCCCGGCGCCATCAAGCAGTATTCCCAGTGCCTGGAACTGGACGACGAGCTGGCGCAGGCGTACTGCAATCGCGGGCTGAGCTACTACTACCAGAAGAACCACAAGAAGGCGTTCCTGGATCTACAGAAGGCCTACAAGCTCGATCCAGAGATCCCGAACATCAAGAAGTACCTTCAGATGGTGATGAAGAAGCTCAAGAAGAAATAGCTCCCCCCGCTCGATCAGCCGCGTATTTCCTTTCACACCTGCCCGACCAACCGCGTAATTCTCTACGCTTCCTGTGTATGGGTACGGATCCGTGCTCGCGGCGACTTCCGCGTAACCAGTTGTAATCATTGTTATATCGAGAAATACACGCGTTTTATTCGAAGTTGGCGCGGGAATTGCTCATATGGCGGACAACTTGGGAATCCAAGCACGCGCACTGGAGCTGAAACGGAGTAGAGCATGGTCAAGGAAGAGCTGAAGACGCCGAAGTACCAGCGCAACGAGTGGAAGCGGACCCGTGGGATCATGGCGCGGTCCTTCTACAAGGAGCTACGCGACAATGGCCTGACGAACCAGCAGGTCATCGAGCTATCGACCCAGCTGTTACAGCTGGTCAGCACGGACATCGAGGGGGATGTGAAGGTCCGGTAGCTTTCGGCGGAAAGAATCAGAACGTACGGACCGTGGTCTTGATGGCCGCGGATTCGTGCGTTCTGGGGCCGCTCGGTAGGGGGGAGAGAAGAAAAAATCGCGAAGTTCGCGATGCAGAACGCGAAGGCGCGAAGAAGAGGTCCTTTTTTTGGGGGGAGAGACTCGTTTCTAGCTCTGCTCTTTGCGTCTTTGCGCGCGCCGGACGCGCGGCTTTGCGACCATAGGCCGCCAGGACGGCGGCCCCTTCTCTAGGGCCACGCACGCAATTCGGCGCTCGCGAGCGTCGTCCAGGTGTGAAGGGGAAAGCCGGCGGGGAACTAGAAGTAGACCATCACAGAAGCCCCACCACCCAGCGGATGGTAGTGCTGCCACTTGCGGTAGAAGAAGGGGGCCTGCAGGCCGACGGAGACCTCGATGTTCTCCTTGGGGAAGATCTTCACGCCGGCGGCGCCCTGGTAGAAGCCGAAGTACTCCGTGGTGCAATGGTCGTCCCCGGAACCCTCGTCGCCGCACTCCTCACCGGCCGGAGCGTCCCAAGCCAGCATCTTGCGGATGGTGTTGTGGCCCGTACCCTCGATATAGATGGTGACCTTGTCCGAGGCGCGCAGCCCCAGGTTGGCGCCAAAGTGCAGGTCCCAAGACCAAGGCGTGAAGCGAGCGTCGTAGCCCACCTGGAACTGGAAGGTGACCGGGCTACCCTGCTTGTTGACGCCGATGCCGATGAACGGATCCACGCCGATACGCATCGCCGGGTCGGCGCCGACCTTGAGGGCCGCCCCCACCACCAGTAGCCCGCCCGTACGGGTGTCCTTGACGATGGCGTACTTGGCGCCGACATTGGCCACGATGCCGATGCCGTAGCCCTGATGCATGGCGTGGCCGAAGACGGAGAAGTTGCGCTTGAAGGCCCACTCCAACCCGAAACCGTAGTTGAAGGTGGAGTCATAGCCATAGGCCAGCCCCAGGTGCACCTTCTTGCGGGTGTTATTGGTGAGGAAGCCGATGGGCTCGACGAAGGCCATCTCCTCGTAGCGAGCTCCTCGCCCGGACTCGTCCTGGGAGATGTACGAGGGGGCGTCCTCCTCGGCCTCATCCATCATCTGAGTCTCGAGCTCTTCGATGCGCCGTTCGATCTCCTTGGTGTACGGGCTGTTCTCGTACTTACCGAGGTACCGATACCAGGCGTCGAGCTCCTCCTCGATGGGCAGGCCCCGCAGTTCCTCCTTGAACGATCGGTAGATCTGCAGGTTGTCGACGTCCGCCGGTTCTTCTTCGATGATCAGGACGTCCTCTTCCTCGTCGTCCTGGGCCAAGGCGGCTCCAGGGAACACGAGGGCAGCGACCACGACCCACAAGACCAACCAATCTCCGCGATGCATGCCA
This sequence comes from uncultured Rickettsiales bacterium, assembly GCA_964504165.1. Lineage (GTDB taxonomy): Bacteria > Myxococcota_A > UBA796 > UBA9615 > CAYRNR01 > CAZDDH01. Next base: position 7,429 of record CAZDDH010000041.1, read on the forward strand.
TCCTCCACGGATTGTTTACCCAGCCTCGGGCGGCAGGGCCGCACCATCTAATTACAAACAAGGGCTGATTTCAAGGCATGGCGTCCGGTCTGTCCGATGACGTGGGCTGTCGTCGCTGCGTGGTATCGTGGCTCGGCCGATGAAGATCGAGCCCTACCTTCAGGAAATCGAGGCGCTGGTAGTGCACCTGTCCCCCCAGGCGCACCTGCTCGGTGACATGGATCTGCACGTCATCCGCGAGCTGTACGATCGGGGCATTCCCCTGCATTGCGCGCTGGCTGGGATCCGAAAGGGCGCTGATCGCCTGTCCCGGCTCAAGCGCCCGCCCAGGGGCTTGCCCCTCAAGCGGGTACTCCGAGATGTCGAAAAGGAGGCGGGCCTCACTGGTAAGGGCAAGGCCGCGGCAGCCCTCAAGCGCCCCGAACCCTCGCCGCCCCCGTCGGACCCGTCCCCCTGGCGGGAGGTTCTGCGGGGGCTGGCCGGCGCGGTCGCGGGGTCGCACCGCCGCGCCCTGATCGCACTGGCCGACAACGAGGAGCTGGAAGAGGAGCGGGCGTTCGTGCGCTACTTGGGTATCTCCCGCAACTACTACCAGGAGGTGGTGGAGGGCCTTCCCGAGTCCCAGCGGACGGGCCTGGAAGAGCAGGTGTCCACCGCCTCGGCCGCCGTCCTGACCAGGATGGATCCCCTGGAAGCGGCAACGCTGCTCGAGGAGCTTGTGAGACGCCGCTTGATCGCGCAGGATCCGGTTTTGGATCCGCAACGATTCTGGCAGGAGTAGAGGATGGGCAGCATCGAGCACAGCAAGCCGTATCTCGTCGAGGGTCAGGGCGCCCTGGCGGTGGCGCGGGCGACGACCGTTTGCCCCGACTGCGGGGACAGCGGCTTTGTCTCCCATCGGGACGACAACGGCTACCGGGTGATGCGTCCCTGCCATTGCCGGGCGCTGGCCCGCCGGATCACGCTGTTCAACCAGGCCGGGGTGCCGGCGTTGTTCGCCGGCTGCTCGCTGGATACCTTCCGCCCGTCCAACGAACGGCTGGGGGATGCTCACGCGGCGGCGAGTGAGATGACCCAAAATTTTGCACTCGGGGCGCGGCAAGGGCTTTTACTGATGGGACCCGTGGGGGTTGGCAAGACCCATCTGGCGGTGGCCATCGTACGTAAGCTGACTTTGGACATGGGAATCTCGTGCCGCTTCGTGGACTTCCTGCAGCTACTGCAGGACCTCAAGGCATCGTACGAAAAGCGCGCCGGCACAGCCGATCTGCTGGAGCCGCTGGGCGGCGTGGACGTGCTGGTCATCGACGATCTGGGGAAGGGGCGGGGTAGCGACTGGGAGGGGGACGTGCTCGACGACCTGGTGAGCCGCCGCTACAACTCCGGCGGGACCACCGTCGCCACCACCAACTTCCGCGACCGCGACCGGGACACCAGCGGCAGCTCCCACCGCAATGCATTTGCCCACGAGACCCTCGCGCAGCGGGTCGGTGATCGCATCTATTCGCGGCTGCGTGCCATGTGCCAGTTCGTGGAGGTCGACGGCGACGATTTCCGCCAGTCCCGGGCCGGCCGGGCGCGCTTTCCTTGAGGGGGGCTCCCCGCGAGGGGGCCCGTCCGCGTAGAATCATTGGGACGCGATTCGGAAGATGGCAAAGGAGTGAGGGATGGCTGACGACAAATCCGGCAAGGACAGGGGCCGTCGGGAAGACATTCTTGGGGATTCCCGCAGTTCTGCCAGCCGGGGCGGGATCGTGACCTGGCTGCGGCAGATCATCGGGCCGCCCGAAGAGCGCAAGACCCGCCTGATCCTCATCGGCGGGCTGGTCGTGGTGCTCTTGATCCTGGGGCTCTATTCGGTGGTCAATCACCGATCGGCCGAGCGCAGGAACGTCGTGACCTTGGGCGAGCAGTTCGAGCAGAACCGCGCCGTGGTGCGCTTTTCGGTGCAGCGCAAGGAGGTCTCCGAGGGGGTCGTGGTGACGAGCCTGCACTGGGCCGAGCTGGGGCCATCGGGGGTCACGGGTAACGAGCGAGACCTGGAAATCCCGGGGGACGCGGTGCACGTGGGCGTCCGGGAGGGGACCATCAAGCACCGCAAGCTGGACGAGCCGGTGACCGTCGCCTACTTCAGCACCGTCGCCGGGGAGCCGGGGGAGCCGATCCCGCTGGTGGACGACGACGGGCCGTTTTACTACGAGTTCAGCGGGGACAAGCAGCGCAGCGTGCGCCGAACCAGCTCCCGGCTGTGGAAGTACCTCACCGGAGCCAAGCCGGCGCCCACCTATCTGGAGATCAGCACCGTCGAACTCGCGGGCCTGGATGTGGACCTCCTGCAGGGCGAGGAGTGGGAGATCTCCCTGGGGCCGACCGGGGCGGTCACCTCCCGTCGCCTGCGGTCACCGCTGGACGCGTACGAGCAGTTCTCCGTGTCCACCCCCGTCCAGACGGTCAACGGCCTGGAGGTCTCCATCGAGGAGGCGGTCCGCCAGGTGGAGTTCGCCGAGCAGATCGATCCGGATCTGATCTTCTGCCGCACCCGCATCCGGCTACACAACGCCGGCAAGAGCAGCCTCACCATCGATCCCTACCGCTTCGAGCTGCAAGACGAGCAGCACCAGGTCTACCGACCCAGCCGTACGTCGCTGATCACGTTGGCACCCGGCGCCGGGCAGACGCTGCGCCTGCGGTTCATGGTGCAGCCCGGCGCTCGCCAGCTGCGCTTCACCATCCCCGGGTCCAAGGTGGCCGGCGGCGATGGCACCCAGCCGCTGGTGATCTTCCTGGACCGCGAGGAGTCCTACACGGGCGACCCCGGGCCGGTGGGCGACTTCCTCACCAGCCTGTCCAGTGTGGAGCGGGAGGTGACCGAAGACGGCTTCCAGATCAACGCGGTGGTGGAAGTGGTCAACCTGACGTGGGACGAGCAGGAACTTGATCCCAAGCAGTTCACGCTGGAGAACCTGACCTACAGCAGCGGCGATGCCATCGAGGCCACCTCCGTCTCCATCAAGGACATCGACCCGTTCCTGCCCGAGAAGGTGACCGTCACCTTCCCCATCGGGCGGGTGATGGAGCGCGCGGATGTCAGGCTACGGTTCAAGGCGGACCGCAAGAAGGTGGTGCACCAAGAAGCGGTGTTCAACTTGGTGCCGCTGCCGGATCCGGCCGGGAAGGCGCGGGTGGGCGGCACCCTGCTGCGGCAGATCGCCGGCGCCAATCACTACCTGAAGTACATGGAACTCAGCCCCACCGGCCGCAAGGGCGTGCTGGCCAAGCTCACCGACACCAAGGCCCGCCAGCGCCAGGCGCTGCATCACCTGGGCCTGGCCGAGAGCTACTTCCCCGAGTCTGTCGTTATCGACGCGGTGCGGTAGCCGGCAGACCGCTACTCCCCGCCGCAATACCCCCCTGCGATCCAGTCCTCCACCATCTCCATCGTGATCTCGTACGGGTTGTCGAACCACTCGTTGGTTTGCGGATTGACTGCCTGAACGTCGATGGCCTCGGCCGTCAGATCGTAGCCCTCGAGGTATAGGCAGAACGTCCCTGTCCCGTCGCTGCAGTCCAGGCAGCTGACCCCCAGGCTCGCCAGCAACTGGCAGGCGGCGCCGGTTTCGGAGTTGGGATCGATCAGCTCGTCCAGCGGCCGGGTGTCCACCGTGCCGCTCATGGTTCCACCCACGATCTGAGTGGCGTCCTCGGTGAAGCTCCCCTCGAGCGTGAGTTCGCCCAAGAAGAGCCACACGCCAGGGTAGTCCGCCGGGAGATACTCCTCCATGTCGGATGGACCTACCTGAAAGAACGGATTGAGGAACAGGTCGTTCCCGGCCGATGTGAGGGAGAACGTGGGATGACAGGGGTCCTGGTACCCGTCGTAAGCGCCGCTACCTAGCGGGAAGGTGAACATGTCGATGGATTCGTTTTCCTCGTCCACGCCGAGGACGTGAAAGGCGAGGTAAAGCTCGGCCATGTACTGCACCAGCAGGTTGCCCACGCCTGGTGGCTCGGTGAACTGGATCGTGGACAGGTCCAGCATGTAGGACTGGCCGGCCAGCAAGTGTTCCGGCTCCGGGACATCCTCGCCCACGCCGCCGGTCGTGAAGTGGATTTCAACCGGCGCCTGGCCCGCCCAGCTGATCCGCGCCGTGTAGGCGGTGCTGATTTCCAGGGCATCGGTGACCGAGTCTCCGAAAGGATCGAACGTCAGCCGCGTATCGTTGGCGTCCAGCCACAACTCACCGGGGATCACGTTGCCGGTCCCCGACTCGAGTAGGTCGAACTGGGGAGCGACGGGCACGCCGGTGAATTCCACGAAGATGTCGCAGCGGTGGTAGACGTCTGTGGCTCCGCCCTCCGGATCGGTGCGCTTGATCTCGGGCACCTCGTCGTCGTCGTCGTCGATGACGTCGTCGTCGCCCCAGCCGTCGTCCCCATCTCCGTCGTCGTCCAGCCAGGGCCTGGGGAAGGGAAAGCACGAGGGTAGGGCCAGCAACAGCGTGAAGACCAGATACCGTTTCATGGGGAACCTCCCCCGTCACCCTACCAGTCCGGTATGCGTTGTCGGGGGGCGGCAGCGCCCTACTCTTGCTCCTCGACACAGTCCCCCGCCGCGTACCAGCCTTCCACCATCTCCTGGGTGATCTCGTACGGCTTGCTGAAGGACTCGCCGGTCGCCGGATCGATGCCCTCGACGTCTGCGACTTCGCCCCAGAGGTCGGTTCCCGCCACATCGATGCACAAGACCCCCGATCCGTCGTCGCAGGCTTCGCACGGGATCCCAAGGCTAGCCAGCAGCTCGCACATCGTGCCCTCTTCGGCGTCGGGTTCGATGATCTCGTCCATCGGGCGGGTGTCCAGCGTGCCGCTGAAGGCTCCGCCCACGATCTGAGTGGCGTCCGAGGTGAAGGTCCCCTGGAGGATCAGGTGGCGCAGGAAGACCATCAGCGCCGGATAGTCCGCTGGGAAAGGGTCTTCGGCCACGTCGGCGGGACCCACCTGGAAGAACGGGTTGACGAACAGGTCGTGTCCGTCCTCCGTGAGCGAGAATGTGGGATGGCATGGATCCTGGACGAAACCATCTTGGTTCGAGTCCGCCAAGAAGGCGAACATGTCGATGGCCTCACCGTCATCGTCCACATCGAGGACGTGGAGCATGAGGTTGATCTCGGTCATGTACTGGGCCATCAAGCTGTTGATCCCGGAAGGCTCGGTGAACTCGATTGTGGATAGATTCAGATAAAAGCTCTGCTCTATCAGGTAGTGCTCCGGAACATCCTCGCCCGCTGGTCCGGTGGTGAACCCGATGTCCAACGCTGGTTGCCCTCCATAGCCTAGGGTCGCTGTGTAGGAGGTGGTGGGAGTCAGCACACCGGTCACCGAATCGCCATATGGATTGAACGTCAGCCGGGTCCCCTCGATGGTGGTCTCGCCCGGGATGTTGTCGTAGCTGCCGTTCTCGAGCAGGGTGATGCTCGGATCCTGGGGTAGGTAGGCGAAATCCACGGTGATGTCGCAACGGTAATAGACGCCTGTCTCACCTTGCGCCGGATCGGTGGCCTCGATCTCGACATACCCGCCGCCGTCGTCGTCGTCTGCGGTGACGTCGTCGTCGTCCAAGCCCCCATTGCCCTCCTCGTCTTCCCCCAGCCAAGGCCTCGGTAGGGAGAAGCACGACGACAGGAACAGCACCAGCGCGAAGACCCAGATTCGTTTCACGGGGGACCTCCCCGTGCAGCATATCAGCCGGCGAGGCGTTGGCGAGCCGCGGCCGGGGGGACGACCCGGAAGGCGCGCCCGTCCCGATGGCACAGCCGTTGGGCCAGCTGGCGCCCCTGCATGATGGCCGGGGGCAGGCCCCCGCCGGGCACGGTCCACTGGCCGATCATGAAGAAACGGTCCAGGCCCGGCAGCTCGGTGGGCAGGTTGTTGTCCGCCAGGAAGTTCCCCGGTGGCAGCCATCCCTCATAGCTCCCGGCCCAGTTATTGGTGTAACGCCCGAAGGTCGCCGGCGTCGCCACGTCCACCACCTCCACCTGGCCCTCCAGGCCGGGGTAGCGGGCGTCGAGCTCGGCGATGACCTTGTCCGCCACCTGGCGCTTGGCCTCCCGGTAGGCGGCGCGGTCGTTGCGACGCAGATCGTCCCAGAATTCGAAGCGATCGCACTCCAGCATCACGTTGAGCATGGTCTTGCCCGCCGGCGCCAAGGTGGGATCGTAGCCGTAGTGGTGCACGGGCAAGCGGGCGTAGGTCTTGCCGTCGGGGGCGGTCCAGGGTTCGTCGAGCAAAAAGCGCTGGACGGCGGGGCCGTCGAAGGAGCGGGCTATCCCCAGCGAGACGTACAGCAGGGACGGGAAGCGCTCCAGTGAGCCGCCCTCGTAGGCCGCGCCGATCTTGTCGGCGAGGTGGCGCCCACCCAGCGCCTCGTACAGCGTCCAGCGGCCGTCCGCGGCGGAGATGACCACGTCGGCCCGGTGCTCCGTGCCGTTCGCGCAGCGGACCCCCACGGCCCGGCCATTGTCCTCGAGGATTTCTTCCACGCGGGTGCCGTAGTCCAGCTGCCCTCCCAGCTCGGTGTAGCGATCGGCGAAGCGTTGGGCAAAGGCCAGCGAGCCCCCGATGGGATAGCCCGCCACCTTCATGTCGAAGTACGCCAGCTGGAAGATCAGCACCAGCAGGCCGAATTCCCGGCCGTCGAAGATCGTCTCGAAGGCCTCCCGCACGAAGGGGTTGCGCAGTTTGGCGGCGAACTTGAGGTTGGATACCTTGGCCCAGCGGCCCAGGGGGATCATGCCCGGAAGGATGCGCAGCATACCCAGCTTGTCCCACAGGGTCTGTAGCTCCTTGGGCCGGTCGATGAGGGGGGGCAGCTGGTACCGTTGCAGGGTCCGGGCGGCGGAGATGAGCTTGCCGACGGCCCGGCTGTCCTCGGGGGCGATGTCGGCGATGTACCGTTCGAAGCGGTCCAGGTCGGCGTGCCAGTGGAACAGGCGGCTGCCGTGGCGGTCGGTGCCCTCCAGCTCGGTGTCCATCAGAATTTCGTGGTCGACGAACTCCAGGGCGTCCATGTCGATGAGCTCCCGCCACAGGTCGTGGAACGGGTTGGGCGCTGCCGAACCCAGCAGCCAGTGGATGCAGCCGTCGAAGGTGTACCCCTTGCGCTTCCAGCTGGTGCACAGCCCGCCGGGCAACGTGTGTAGCTCGAGGATGCGGGTGCGGTAGCCGTTCATCTGCAGGTAGTTCCCGGCACACAGGCCGGCCATCCCGGCTCCGATGATGAGGGCGGTTCGATCGTCAGACATGGTTCCTCCACGGATTCAGTTAAAAAATAGACTAATCAGTTTCTTTTACGCTGGGTCGGGATTTCCATTTCATCGACAGGCCTTTTTTTTGGGGTCGAGGCTCTGTGGCCCCTCTACGGATCGTCGGGCGGGTCGGTGAAGGTCATCCGCTCCATGGCTTCGATGAAGCGGGCGGTATCCACGGTGGGGTCGAGGAGTTTTTGCAGCCGGAAACCCTCGAACAGGGCCAACAGCACCCGGCCGGCATATTCCCCGTCGGCCCCAGAGTCGGCCGCTGCCTTCACCGCCAGCTCCCCCAATCGCCGGGCCATGTCCTGCTGCAGGCGGGCCATGTCGCCGGCCAGGCTCGGGTTGAACAGCGCCTCCGCCGCGATGGACACCGAGGCCTTGTGCATCTCCGTCGTCTCCACCTCGTCGAGCATGCCGAAGACGGCCTGGGCCACGCCGTCCAGCGCCCCCTTGGGGTCGTCTGACTGCTGGAAATTGGCCATCAACGCCGCGTTGTTTTGCAGGCTCAGGTCGAACACCGCGTCGAGGATGGCCTGCTTCCCCGTGAAGTACCGGTAGACGGCCCCGGGGCTGAGCCCGGTCTCGTCGTAGATGTCCTGCATGCGCGTGGCCTGCACACCCTTGCGGCCAAAGCAGACGACGGCCGCCATCAGGATCTGCTCGCGGCGGGCATCCAGGTGTTGCTGGGAGACCTTGGGCATCGCTCCTCCGATAAAAGAGACTAACTAATCTTTTTTTATCAGATCGGGGCGCGATCGCCAATCGGTTCCACGGAGACCTGGCGGTTCAGCCGGTAGCCGACCTGGCCCCCGTCGTGGGTGGTGAGCAGCGAATCCCCCAGCCCGATGCGGCGCAGGTCGCGGACGGCCACGTGCAGCCGCGCACGGATGGAGTCGGGGTGGGAACGGTCCTGGGGCCAGGTGGCCTCGATGATGGACTCGTAGGAGACGGACTCGCCGGGGAATTCGAGGCGGGCGGCGGCCAGGCAGGCGAGCAGGTTGCGCAGCACGCGGCGGCGGGCCAGGGAAAGCACGCTGCCGTGGTCGTCGCGGATCCAGCCGCCGTCTTCGGCGACCACCACCGGCCAGCAGGGCCGGGTGCGCAGCTCTTGCACCAGCGTGGCGAGCACCCGCTCGGCCCCCATCACGCAGGGGGAGCTGTCGGGCAGCTCCTCACCGGTGAGCGCCGCTTGGCCCACAGCGATGGGATAGGGCATGGCGTCGCCGAGGAACCACCGGGCCCTCTCCATCGCCTCCCGGGCGCCGTCCCGTTCCCCCAGCAACTCCTTGGCCAGCGCCGAGTAGCAGCTGGCGATACCTTCGAACCGCACCGCCGGCTGGATGTGGGCTTGCTCGACGGCAGTCGCGAAGAACTGGTGCGCCTCGTTGAGCTGCCCGCGGGCCAGCGCCAGGGCCCCGCGGATGCCGTTCCACGAGGCCCGCCCTTGCAAGGTGATGCCCGCCTCGTCGTGGGGGATCAGCCGCTCTGTGGAGTCGAGTTCACCGCGCTCCAGGTGGATGTTGGCCCGCACGTAGCCGATGGTGTTGAAGTAGCCTGGGTAGCCCCGGTCTCGGGCGCGGGCGAGGGCCTGGTCGAGGATGTCCGCTGCCTCGTCCAGCTCGCCTCGCACGTGGAGCGTCTGGGCCAGGTGGATGTCTGCGCGGATGGCGTGCTCACTGTGCCCCTGTTCGGTGCTGGTGGTCGCGACCTGCCGATAGAGGCGGACCGCTTCGTCGGTGCGGCCGCTGGTGAGGGCAGCGAGACCCTGCAGTCCGAGGTAGGAGCCGGCGGGAGATTCATCGGGAGATTGGTCGACCACCGACGCCGCCTGCCTGGCCAGCTCCGCAATGCGCGGGAACTGGCACTGGATGTAGGCGAACTCGGCGGAGGTCTCCAGCACGGCGACGAGGGTGCCGGGATCCTCGAGCTGCCCGGCGAGTTGGGTGGCCTCGTGGAGTTCCGATTCGCTCTGTACCAAGCTGCCGGGCCGGAACAGGTAGGCCAGCGCCTTGAGCTGGTGGGCCTCCGCTTCGGCGGCCTTGTCGTCCAGCTCCCTGGCCGTTGTGATGGCGCGGTCCAGGGTGGTGAACAACCCGTCCACCTCGACGAGCATCCAGTGGGCCGAGGCGCGCAGCATCATCAGCTTCAGGTCCAGCTCCGCCTCGACGCCCGCGGGAATCCGGTCCAGACGCGCCAGGAACGCCTCTGGCGGGCCTCTGCGGGTCAACAAGGGGCCCAGGGCCAACACGGCCCGGGCGAGGTACTGAGGGTCCTCGTCGCGGCTCAGCAGCCCGTCCAGATCCGGGGCCAGCTCCTCCAACTCGGCGAGGGCGTAGCCATCCCCCGGTTCCAGCGCCCCACCGACGGTCTCGGCGCGCTCCACGACCCAGCGGGCGGTGCGGCGCCAGACCCTAGGGGCGTCGGACCCCGCTGCCAGCTGACGGCGGGCAAAATCGCGGATCTCGTTGACCATCTCGAAGCGGGCGGCGCCTTCGGCGGTGGACACCCGCCGCACCAGCGCATCGTCCAGCAATCGCCCCAGGATCAGCTCGGCCTCGGCGGGGGTGATCTGGGCGATGGCACAGTAGGCGGCCACGGTGAACGGCGAGACGAACACGGAGGCCGTCGCCAGCCCCTGCCGGGAGCCGTCGTCCAGCAGATCCCAGCTGGACTGGATGGCCTCGTTGAGGCGCAAGTAGACCACCCCACCGGTGGCCTCCTCGGCGTCCGGAGGCTCGGCCAGCAGCTCGGCGGCGGAAACGGTCCGCAGCCGGGCTGAGAGGATCTCCAGCAGCAGGGGATTGCCGTGGGTCATCGCCGCGATGTCGGATTGAAGATCGGCCTTGGGTGGCTGGACCCCATGCCGGGCCACCAGATCGTCCAGCAGCTCCCGGGCGTCGACGGGTGCCAGCGGCGGCACGGGGATCAGCACCTCCCCGGGGATGCCGGTCCGACGCCGCGACGTGAGCACCACGCCCAGCTCGGAGGTGTGCTCCAGCAGCTCTGGCAGCCACATCGCCAGCTGGTCGGCCATCGCTTCCGCACCATCCAGGACCAGCAGGCAACGGCCACGCCGGTTGAGGGCGTGAGCCAGCTGTTCCACCCCTCGCCGCCGGCTGGGGATGCGTTGATCCAGCGTCGTGGCCAGCCGCTGGAGCAGCTCATCGATGGTGGCGACGCCTTCCAGTGAACACCAGAAGCGGCCGCCGGGAAAACGCGCCGATGCCTCGGAGCGCAGGAATTCGGTAGCCAGGCGGGACTTGCCGATGCCCGGGGGACCGTGGACCGTCAGCAACCGGGCGTCAGCTTCCAGCCATTCGAGGACGCTGGCCAGTGTGGCTCCCCGGCCGACGAAGCCGGTGAAGTAGCCGGGGATTCCGCGTAGGCGGCTGGGCGCAGATGCGCGCTCCGTTGGATCGGGACGGGAATCGTTCATGACCTGAGTCTAGCCGAGATCGGAAGAACGAAGCGATCCGGTGAGGACGGTTGTCGCCGGGAGCGGCCATTGGGGCGTCAGCGGGCCAGCTTGGTGAACCACATCACGATGCCCATCAGGAGCACCAGCATGAATGTGCCGGGGAGGGCGACGATGCCCACCAGGCCCACCTGGACGCTGGTGAGCTGGAGTGGCCGGTCCGCTTCGTCCCGGGCGCGGATGGTGATCAGATCTTCCTCCTTGGCCAGGTAGCTCACGGAGTTGAGGACCAGGTCGGCGTTGCCGAACAGGCCGAGGGTGGCGTTGGCGCCCAGGTCCGAGTCACCGAAGACGATGACGGTGGCGGACGCGTCCGCGTCATCGGCTTCCAGCCCGAGGGGATCGTCGTGGCCTGCGTGATCATGGCCTTCGTGGTCGTGGCCCGCGTGGGCGTCTTCAGCGGCCTCGGCTGCGGGTTCGTCTGCCGAGTCGTCGTCGGCCGGAGGGGTGGGGGGCTTGGGGGCCGGGCCTTCGACCCGGGGCACCTCGGCGACCACGGCCACGGTGACGGGCCCCGGCGTGTCCGTCTCCTCGTCGAAGGAGAGCTCCAGCGACTCCAGGTCTGTTTCGGCCCAGGCGGAGCGGCTGGAGTGCAGCAAGGGCCGGACCGTGGTGGCTCCCTCGGCCGGCGTCACGGAACGGGAATGGTAGAGGATCGCCGGAACGGCCAGATCCTCGGTGATGCGATGGTGACCGTATTCGGCGAACACGGTGGTGAAATCCCCCACCATCGCCTGACCCTCCAGGTCCACCACCAGGTCGTGGCCGATGGTGATGCCCCACGAGGCGAGCAGGGGCTCCAGCCCCGAGTCCGTTTCCGGCTCCAGCAGCACCATCAGTCCACCGCCCCGCCGCTCGACGAAGTCCCGGATCAAGGGGATCTCGGTGGGGAGTAGCGCCATCTCCGGCCCGGCGACGACCAGCAAGGTGGCGTCGGCGGGGACCATGCCCTCCCGGTACAGCTCCAGCGGCTGCACGTCGAACCCGGCCTGGCCGAGCTTCTCGGTCATGGAGGCGTAGCCCAGCATCTCCGTGTCCTGGATGTCGTGCTCGCCGTGACCGCTGAGGAAGTAGATGGTCTTCTGGCCGCTGCGGGTGACCTTGATGAGGGTGTTGGTCAGGTCATTCTCGTCGGGGGTGATGATGCGCTCTTCCCGGGCTCCGCAGGCGACGAATAGCACGCCGTTTTGGAACACGCTGCGCTCGATGGCCAGCTGGGGCTCGAGGTCCGGGTCGTGGAGCTCGACGGTGATCTGGTCCGAGTGCTTGGCGTACCGCTCGGTGAGGTCTTCGATGGCCTCCCGTAGATTCAAGGCGTCGCCGGCACCCGCCTGCCGGTAGAAGCCAATGAGGGTCACCGGGTTGTCCAGCCCGTCGAGGACGTCGAGGGTCTCCTGGGACAGGGTGTGGATCGACCCTTCGGTCACGTCCTTTTCCCAGCTGTGCTGGTAGCTCAGGTAGTTGACCAGCACGGCGATGCCCAGGCCCAGCGCCACCAGCAGCCATGAGCCGGCCTGGCGCTTGGCGCCCCGCCGCCCCATCACCGAGGCCAGCAGCGGCCAGTCGATGTACAGCCATGCGGCGATCATCACGATGGCGGCCATGCCCAGGCCGAAGAACAGGTTGGATGGGACGGAGGTGATGATGTAGCGGAAGCTCACCACGGTGCCCATCAGGAAGCCGAAGATGCCGACCAGGCGGCCAATCCATGTCGTGCGTACGCTCATGATGGCCTCCTATCGCCACCGCAGCGATTCAACACGCTGCTGGGCCACGAACAGGAAGAAAACACTGAAGGACACCATGAAGATGATGTCCCGCGAATCCAGCATGCCGCGGGTGAAGTTGGTCAGGTGCCCCGGCAGGCTCAGGGCCTCCATGGTGGCGTTGAGCCAGCCGGACTGGGCGATGACCGTGCCGATGTCGATGACCATGAACATCAGCAGCGTCGTCACCCCCAAGATGGCCGAGACGATGAGGTTCTCGCTCAGGGAGCTGGCCGCGATGCCCACGGAGACGAGGCAGGCGATGAGCAACCCCAGCCCCAGGCCGGTGGTGAGCATGATCGAGGTGTCCGGGTCCCCCCAGATGTACAGGAACCCGGGGACGTACCACAGGAATGCCAGCAGCACGCCGAACAGCCCCATCGCGCCGAGGAATTTGCCTAGCACGATCTCCCACGATGAGATGGGGGAGGTGAGTAGCAGCTCGATGGACCGCTGACGGCGCTCGCCGGCGATGAGGTGCATGGTCAGCACCGGGGCCATCAACGTGAACAAGATGTGGAACAGCGAGATGTAGGGGTCGACGATGTATTCGTGCAAGTTGAGGTGCACCGGCCCATAGAACCCGTCCGTCGGGCGCTGGCACAGGTCGGAGAACCACCAGACACTGGCGAAGTACATTCCGCCCTGGAAGAGGACCGCCGCGGCCATCACCACGTAGGTCCACGGGCTGGTGAGGTACATCTTCAGCTCGCGGCGGGCGATGTGGATGATATTCACGCCACACCCCCTTCCCGGCCGGTCACCAGGGACAGGTAGATGTCCTCCAGCGTGGCCTTCTTGGAGCGCAGCTCCAGCAGTCCCCAGCCGCCGTCCACCACCGTGGTGGAGAGGCGCTCGCGCAGATCGGCGTCCATCGCCGAGATCTGGTACTGACCGTCGTCCAGGGCCGCCACGTCCGTCACCCCTTCGAGGGCTTCGAGCGTCTCCACGCAGGCCTCGTCGGGGCGCGCGACACGCAGCAGCAGCTGCTGGCGCGCCGCCAACCGGCTGCCCAGCTCCTTGACCGTGTCCTGGGCGATGATCTCGCCGCGGTTGATGATCACCACCCGGTCGCAGGTCAGCTCCACCTCGGGAAGGATGTGGGTGGAGAGGATGACCGTGTGCTCGCCCCTGAGCCCCTTGATGACGTCGCGGACCTCGGAGATCTGGGCCGGGTCCAGCCCGCTGGTGGGTTCGTCGAGCACCAGCACCTCCGGGTCGTGGATCAGCGCCTGGGCCAACCCCACCCGCTGGCGGTAGCCCTTGGATAGCTGGCCGATGATGCGCTTGCGGGTCCGGGCCAGGCCGCAGGTCTCGGTGACCTTGTCCAGGGCGCCCTTACGATCCCCCCGCGCCACCCCCTTGATGCGCCCGGCGAAGGCCAGGTAATCCTCGACGGTCATGGCGTTGTACAGCGGCGGGAACTCGGGCATGTAGCCCAGCCGCCGCTTGACCTCGTGGGGCTTTTCGTGGACCTCGAAGCCGGCGACCTTGGCCGTCCCGGCGGTGGCGCCGAGGGAACCGGCGATGACGCGCATCGTCGTGGTCTTGCCTGCGCCGTTGGGGCCGAGGAATCCGAGGATTTCGCCCTTCTCGGCCTTGAACGAGATGTTGTCGACGGCCTTCAAGCCGCCGTAGATCTTGGTCAAGCTGCTGACCTCGATCATGGTGCTGACCTCCTGGAATCTGGGAGCCTATGACCCCCATTGGGGGGCGATGATTCCCGCGCGGGAATCATTGGGAGCGTTGGGGGTCCTGTCAAGCGGCGTTCCCGCCGGTCGATGAAATGCACGGGTTGCGTGTAACGTACCCACTCCAGGACCGGCTGGAAGGGAGCTCCCGATGAAGTACGTGGTTGCCGTCACCGTCTCTCTGCTGTTGGGCGTGATCGTGGGCATGATGTCCCAGCGCCCAGAGCTCCGCAGGGCAGAAGAGACCATCGCCACGCTGGAGGACCGGGAGTGCTCCCCGCGGCGCACCGTTGGCCGGGGCCTGGCCGCCGCGGTCCAGGGCCAGCCCCAGCGGATGGTCCAGCCCGACGAGGAAGAATTCGAGGAGGAGCCCGAAGACCAGGCGGAGCCCGAGGACGGGGTGGTCATCGAGTTGGGGGGCGGCCCGGACGAGGAGGCCGGCCGGCCGGACGACGACGCCGAGGACGTACGGGAGGAGCTGGACCTGATGGCCACGGCCCAGGACCTGCGGCGGGCTCAGGCCCGCGCCGCCCTGCTGGAGCAGACCGATCTGGACGACGACGAGCTGCAGAACTTCGACGACGCGGTGGGCGCGATGAATGAGGATCTGGTGGAGCTGGCCGGCGGGTTCGTCGACCAGCTCGAGGATCAACAAGACATCTCCCGCAAGGACATGATGGTCTTCGCCGCCGACATGCTCGACGTGATGATCGTCGCCGAGGAGTCCTTCGAGGACACCTTCGACGGCCAGGATCTGGACGCCATCGACGAGGAGGCCATCGACCCGTTCTCCTACATCGCCCCCGAACTCATCGACATCCTGGGGGAGCTGGACCTTTGAGGCCTGTCACCTCCCTGCGGGACACCCTGCTGGTGGCCCGCTTCGAGCTGCTGCGTAACCTGCGGACCTGGCGGGCCATCGCCCTGTGCCTGCTGTACGTGGCCTGCACCGCCGGTGGGGCCTACATCTTCGTGCAGGGCATCGGCGCCATGGAGAACGCGGCGGCGGAGACCCTGGGGGTGCCGGCCACCGACAAGCCCGGCGCCATGATCGAGCGGCTGCGGGAGCGGGGCGATCTGGAGCGCATGCTCGGGGAGATGCTCCCGGATCAACCCGGGGTCGTCGAGCGGGTCCTCGACTGGCCGCTGATGACCATGTTCCACCTGTGGCTGGCCTTCATCTTGGTGCCGTTCCTGGCGGTGACCACGGCGGCGGAGTGCATCGCCGTGGACCTGCACAACCGCACCGTGCGCTTCGAGTGCACCCGCACGGGCCGGCTGGAGATGGTCTTTGGCCGGCTGCTGGGCCAGGCGCTGCTGATGACCCTGGCCAGCTTGCTGGCGGTGGGGGGCACCTGGGTCGTGGCCATGACCGCCATGGTGGGCAACGACCCGCTGAAGCTGCTGTGGACCCTGCTGGCGGTGACCCCGCTGGTGCTGGCGTTGACCCTGCCGTTCCTGGGCATCGGCGCCGCCTTCTCCCAGCTGACCTCGTCCCCCAACGTGGCCCGGGTGTTCAGCCTGGGGGCGGTCATCGCCAGCTGGATCCTGTTCGGGCTGGCCTTCGACTTCGAGGACGGCAGCTGGTGGTGGCTGTGGACCCCCATCAAGCTGGTGTTGCCCCAGGCGTGGATGTTCGATCTGTGGAAGCCCTACCCGGGCTGGCTGATGCCCCTGGGGGTGCTGACCCTGCTGGGCTTCGCTTACACGGCCGTGGCCTATCCCCTCTTCCTCAGGAGGGACCTGTGACCCCCGCGCTGACCCTCGAAGGCGTCGTCAAGAGCTACGGGCTGCTGAGCAAGACCCGGGCCCTGGACGGCCTGAGCTTCCAGGTCCCCGAGGGGAGCATCTGCGGCCTGATCGGGCCCAACGGTGCGGGCAAGACCACCGTCTTCGCGTCCATCTGTGGCCTGCTGCAGCACGAGCAGGGCTGCATCGACATCCTGGGGGAGGGGCCCTACCAGACCGAGCGCTTCAAGGGCCGGCTGGGGCTGTTGCCCCAGGACGCCGAGCTGGGGCTCAGCCACACGCCGCAGGAGCTGCTGGTGCACATGGCGCTGCTGCAGGGCATGGGCTGGGCCGCCGCCCGCTCGGAAGCCCAGCGCCGCCTCGAAGAGCTGAACCTGGGGGACCGCGCCCTCAAGCGCATCGCCACCCTGTCCCACGGCATGCGCCACCGCCTGGCCGTGGCCTCGGCCCTGCTGGGCAACCCCCAGCTGGTGCTGCTGGACGAGCCGATGAGCGGCCTGGACCCCCAGCAGGTGCGGTCCTTGCGCCAGCTGTTGGCCGCCCAGCGGGGCCGGCGCACCATCGTGGTGTCCAGCCACAACCTCGCCGAGCTGGAGATGGTCTGCGACCACGTGGTGATCATGGACCACGGTCGCTGCACCCTGCAGGGCCCCATCGACGAGGTCACCGGCCGCGCCCTCCAGATGGAGTGGACCCTGGGCCCCGGTGAGCCGGACTTGGGGGCGCTGCGGGAGCAGCTGCCGGACCACGAGCTGGCCCAGGACGGCGCCGTGCTCACGGTGCGCTGCCCGCCCGGGGGGGATCTGGACCGCACAGCCGTGCTGGTGGCCCGCACGCTGGCCGACGCCGAGATCCCCGTCCGGGAACTCAAACGTGGCCTCTCCCTGGAGCAGAGTTACCTGGACCGCGTCACAGAGTAGGAGTAGGGGATTCCCATGTGGATCCCCCTCGCACTTCTCGCCGGCCTGGCCGACGCCACCGTCTACGCATCGATGAAGATGCTGCGGGAGGTGCCCCCGTACGTGGTGCTGTGGTGGCGCTACGCCCTGGGCATCCCGGTGCTGGTGGGGCTGGTGGCCCTGGACGGCATCCCTGAGCTGCAGGTGGGGCTGTGGTGGGTGCTGGTGCTCAACAGCGTGGGCATCGCCGGGGGCAGCCTGCTGCTCATCCGCGCCACCCAGATCGCCAGCCTGTCCAGCTCCATGCCCATGCTGGCCTTCACCCCCGTATTCTTGTTGGGCACATCCTACCTGATGCTGGGGGAGCGGCCGGGCCCCGGCGGCACGGTGGGGGTGGTGCTCATCGCCGTGGGCGCGTACCTGCTCAATGTCCACCAGCTCAAGCTGGGGCCGCTGGCGCCGCTGCGGGCGCTGGTGAGCAACCGGGGATCCCTGTATGTGCTACTCACCGCGTTGATTTACGCGGTGACCGCCAACCTGGTGAAGATGGGCGTGCAGCGCTCCAGCGCCACGTTCTTCCCCCTGCTGTCCTACCTGTTCATCACCGCGGCCGTGCTGCCGTTCATGCTGCGTTCGGCGAGGGGCCAGTCGGCCAAGTTGGTGGCGAGCTGGCGCCCGCTGGTGTTGATGGGTACCGCCGGCTCCCTGATGATGGTGTTCTACGCCATCGCCGTGCAGCTGACGATCGTGCCCTACGTCATCGCGCTGAAGCGCACCAACGGCCTGTTCTCCGTGCTGTACGGCAAGTTCCTGTTCAAGGAGACCCACCTGCGCCAGAGCTTGCTGGGGGCGTCGATCATGTTTGCGGGGGTGCTGTTGATTACGCTGCTGGGGTGAGCCGGGTCACTGGAACCGGAACGGATAGGTGATCGTCACCGCCCCGCCCTTGGGCTTGGGGTAGCTCTTGGTGCGGATGTACTTCTCGATGCACTTCTTGAGGCTCTGGTCCTTGAGGGACGACGAGGATGCGATGGAGACGCCGGAGACCTTGCCGCTGGTCTCCAGCGTGATGCTGAGGTTCATCGTGCCTTTTAGGTCCGGCTGGTCCTCGCGGGCGTGGTTGTAGCACATGCGGGCCGAGCCGCTGATGCCGTGCAGCACGCCTTCCACGGCCTCCACATCGACAAACGGTTTGGAGCTCTTGCCGGCGTCGCCGTACTCCTCTTCCCACAACTCCACGTCCATGCGGGCCAGCTCGTCCAGCACTCGGTCCTCGCGGCCTTCCGAGCCGATCTCGCCCAGGCCCTGGGATTCCTCCTCGTCGTCCTTGGCGGCCGCGCCTCCCCCGGAGACGGAGAAATCAGAGGTCGGTGCGGTGCTGGACCACCCTCCGGTCGAGCCAGAAGAACCCGACGATTTGGACGAACCGGACGACGGCCGGGTCCGGTACTTGCCCTTGCCGCTGGATTGCTTGGATGGTTTCTTGCCGTTGAGTAGCCCACCCCAGGTGTATTCGCCATCGCCTTCGGCCTCGCCATCGCCGCGTTCGAGGCTGGCCAGGTAGGCATCGGCGGCTCGTTTTTGCCGGATCTGCGAAATGACGACATAGGCCCCGATGAGGCCCACCAGCATGATCAGCACCGCGCCGATGATGAAGAACTTGCGGCGCTTGGCGGCCCGATACTCCGGGGAGATGGTGGGCAGCTCCAGGATCGACGCACGGGAGATGCGATCCATCGTCTTGGGCGGCGGCGCCGTGACGTTCCGGCGGGGTGGCGGTGTGGGCGGCGGTGGCTGGACGGCGGCGGCCGGGGGCGGCGTGGCCGGCTGGGGTGGCGCCATGGGCTGGGGCGGCGCGACGGGCTGAGGTGCGGCTGCGGGGGGCGGCGCGACGGGTTGAGGTGCGGCGGCCGGGGGCGGCGCTGCAGCGGCTGGCTGGGCGGCCACGGGGGCCGAATCGACGAAGGACAGGCGCAGCGAGAGGCTGCCCAGTTCCACCGTCGAGCCGTGTTGCAACCGCGCCCGTTCGAAGGGCTGGCCGGCGATCATCAGGCGGGTGTCCCCGGCCAGGTTGACCGCCTCGATGTAGCGTCCATCCACGATCTCGACGGCCATGTGCAGCGGCTGGATCGTCGCCGCCTGGACGCGGATCTGGGCATCCTCGGCCGACCCCATCACCAGGCGGGCGGCAGTCATCGGGAACGAGCTGACGTGCGCTCCCTTCTGGAAGATGTCGATTTGTGGGGTGACCCTGCGCGAACTACTCACCATCGCTCCGTCCCTGACCCCGGGGAAGGATCGGGGCTCGGACATTTTAGTCCAAAACGGCAGGCGAATGCGTCAATCCTGGGTCAACGTCTGCGTCGAGCCATCCAGGCTGTGCACAGCATCCAAACGCACGCCAGGGCGGGCGTGGCGCCGTTTCCGGACGATGAGCAGCTGCAGCCGTCGTCCTCGTCCGCCGGGAAGACCCGTACTTCGACGGCAGCGGGCGCGCTGGCGGCAGCGCCGTCGCTGACCACCAGCTCGAAGGTGGCCAGGCCCTCGTCGGTGGCCACGAAGCTGGCCGTGGCCTGGTCCGCTCCGGTCAGGCCGACCTCGTCGCCGTCGGTCTGCGTCCAGGCGTAGGTCAGGTCGTCCCCGTCCGGGTCGTAGCTCTCCGATCCGTCCAGCGGCACCGTCTCCCCCACGTTGCTGTACACGTGGGCGTCCACCACGGCCACCGGCGCCCCCGGGCCCACGGTGTCGTCGTCGTCATCGTCGTCGCCGCCGCTGTTGAGGGCGTCGATGGCGTCCCACAGCTCGGGGTCGTTGCCGTCGTACTGCAGCGCCCAGAAGCCGAAGCCGCCCAGGTCGTAGTCCTCCACCAGGTCGATCTTGGACAGCACCGACTCGGCGTGGTCGTACCACACCTGGTGCCAGCCACCGGACTGGTAGACGTAGTAGGGCGTCGAGGTGGTGGCGTCCCACAGCTCCCCGTAGGTGGCGGCCTCGTCGATGGCGTCCTCGATCCAGATGGCCGTGCCGTCCGCCGTGGCGGTCCCGGGCACCGTGTCGGAGGTCGAAGGCCAGTCCCGGCCGTACAGCGGCAGCCCCAAGAAGATCTCCTTGCGATTCTCCTCGCCGCCGTAGGTCAGGTAGTCCTCCACGGTCCACGTCAGCGAGTACTCGCTCCAGATACCGCCCCCCTCCTTGGGGGCCACCGGGCCGGGATCGCCGCTGGACCAGTGGTAGGCGTAGCCCATGATGAACAGCCCGGACGAGTTGTAGATCAGCTCGTCGTAGTCGTAGGACCCGTTCCAGTCCAGGGCCGGGGTGGCCAGGGTGATCCACGGGTCGGTGATCTCGGCCTCGAAGGCGGCCGTCAGCTCCTCCATGAAGGTGACCAGATCCGCCTTGTCGGCGTTGTCCATGCCCTCGAAGTCGATGTCCACCCCGTCGGCGCCCATGGCCAGCACCTGCTCCAGCAGGTTGTCGATGGCGTTGGCGCGGTTGGTAGGGCTGCTGACGACACCGTGGATGCCGCTGGCGCTGAAGTTGGTCGTCACCAGCACGAAGCGGCACCCCTCGGCGTGGGCTTCGGCCATGAGGTTCTGGGCGGACGTACCGCCCCAGCCGTGCAGGTCGGTGAGGTCTCCGCTGGAGTTCATCTCGGCGGCAAACCAGTTGAGCTGGGTCAGCACATCCAGGCGCAGGCCGCTGGTTCCCTCCCAGTAGGGCAGGTAGCCGATGACTTCGTACTGGGCGCGGCCGTGTTTGCCCCGGTCTTCCTCCCAGGCGCGGGCCGCCGCCAGGGTCGCGGCGTCCGGTGCCGGCGTCGCCGGCGGTAGGGGATCGTCACGGTGGTTGATCAGTTCTTGATGGTGGACGCTCAGGGCCACCCCCTCCGCGCCGCTCTGTTCGATCAGGCGGGGGAACCACGGCCGCTCCTCGCCGTACACCGGCGAGCCGACCGCCAGAACCACCACCGCCGTGACCGCCAGCAGGCCGCCACAGTCGATACAAACCAAGGGTTCACCCCATTACCCCACCGGTGCAACGCGGCGCCCGGACGGTTTGCGATACTAGCACCTGGGAGCGATATGGCACCTCAATACGATGGCTGGCAACAGGTTTTATCCTCCATCCGCGCCACACTCGAGGAGTCCCTCGGCGGCGGCGACGATGATCGGCTGCTGGGTTGCATGCTGGACGCCTTTTCGTCCGCCGAGGTGGGCCCGGCCATGGAATGGTGCCGGAGCCAGAGCCTCGCCGGGCTGGACATGGCCGCCGGTGCCCGGCAGCTACACGCCATCCGCGACCGGATCCTCGCCGAACTGGGCCCGGACGCCGCCGAACCCCGCGTTGCCCTGCGCCAGTTTGCCGATGAGCTGCTCGTGGCGCTGCTCGACGATCGGCGCCGCCGGCGCCTGGCCGAAGCGCGGCGCGAGTCCCTGGAGCTGATCCGCATCAGCAGCCACCTTTCCGAGGTGGTGTACAGCAGGAGCACGGACGGCCGGCTGCAGACCGTCTCGGAGACCGTGGAGCGCCTGTGCGGCATCCCCGCCGAAGAGCTGCTCTCTGCAGGGGGAAAGTGGTCCGAGCAGATCCACGATGAGGATCGGCCGGTCTACGAGGCCGAGCGCGCCCGGCGGCAGGAGGAGGGCACCCCCGGGCAGGTGCAGTACCGCGTGCGCAATGCCCGCGACGGCGGCCACCACACGGTGCTGGACCGGGGTTTCCCCGTGTTCGACGACGAGGGCGAGCTGGATCACGTGGGGGGCCTGCTCATCGACCTGACCCTTCAGACGGCCCGCGACGCCTCGCAGGCTCGCGCCGAACGTATGCAGCTGCTGGGCCAGGCGGCCGGCGGCGTGGCCCACTCCTACAACAACATCCTCACCGTCATCTCCGGCTACTCGTCGGCCCTCGAAGACCTGGAGGGGCTCGGAGCGATGGAGCAGCGTGCCATCAAGCAGATCGTGGTCGCCTCGGATCGGGCTGCCGACATGACCCAGCGGTTGATCCGCTACTCGGTGGGAGATACTCCCCGCAACCAGTCGGTGCACCTGCTCAAGCTGCTCAAGGAGGCCCGCGACCTGATCCGGGGCATGATCAGCAAGGCCGTTGAACTCAAGGTGCTGGCCCAGCCGGACCTACCGCACGTTCACGGCGATGCCTGCCAGCTGCAAGAAGCGCTGCTGCACCTGGTGGCCAACTCCCGCGAGGCCATGCCCCGGGGGGGCACGCTGACGCTGGGCATGTACATGGACAAGGCCGACCCCACCGGAGGCCAGGTGGTCATCGAGGTGCGGGACACCGGCGAGGGCATGTCCTCCGAGGTGCTCGACCGCATCTTCGACCCCTACTTCACCACCCGCGATCGGGAGGACGCCGTCGGCCTGGGATGCTCGGCGGCCCGCGAGATCATCGAGAGCCACGGGGGGACGATCCATATCGACAGCGCCGAGGGCGAGGGGACCCGGGTCGTCATCCGTCTTCCCACCATCTCCTGATCGTCCCCTGCAGTTTCTTCACTTTTTTTTTCTTTGGTTTTTGGGATTGCTTTGATAAACCGGCGGCGAGTGAGGGAGATTCAGGCCTTCACGGGAGGGAATCGTGTCCGGGAACACGCCCGTAACGTCCCGCCGCAAGCCGGGACCTCGAGATCGCGCGGCCCGCTCGCAACTGCTCCTCGACCCCGAGGATGCTGCGGGCAAGTCCCCGCCGATCTGGGACCTGGACGATCTCGATCTGGACTCCACACCCGATTCCATCGACTCCTTGGTGTTGATGGACGATGAGGATGATGAGAACGAAGAAGAGGACACGGTGCGCGTGGACTCCGCCGATCCCGCCGATGCCCTGCAAGAAGCCATCGAGGTAGACGAGGGGGACGAAGAGGGCTGGCCCACCATCCACGATTACGATGAAGATAGCGTCGTCGGCCCGCCCGAACCCCATGCCGCTTCAGCGGCCCCCCCACCCCCTATCCGGCAGGCCGCAAAACCGGCGGTGGAGGCCTTCAACTCGTCGCCCGTCATGGTCAACGGCAGGCTCGTCGATCCGGAGGTCCTGGAAGACGCCTACCGGGCGGCCCGGGAATTCCTCGGTGAAGACGACTCCCTGGATGTGGACGACAGCCAGGAAGAGCCCGGCGTGTTCCGCAGCTCGTCCGATTCCCATTCCCTTTCGCTGTCCATGGACCCCCGGTCCATCCGCCGTCGTGCGACCTCTTTGGATTCGGCGTGGAGTGAACTCGGTGACGACGACGAGGAATCGATCAGCGAGGACGCCATCGACACGTCCATGCCCCGCCTGCCGCGCACGACCTGATCACGCGCTCATCGACCAGGCTTCCAACGCCTCCTGGACCAGCAGCTGGAAATACCTGCGGTTGATGGGTTTGCGGATGGTTGCGAACGGCTTGTAGCGCTGGATCATGCCCTCGAAGGACTGGACGTGCAGCGGGGTCGTCAGCAGCAGCTGGGTTTCCGCGCCGTAGGGCAGCTGACGGATCACCGTGGCCAGCTCGATACCGCCCCCGCCGGCATGTAGTAGATCGACGATGGCGACCACCGGCGCACCGTGGTCCCGCAAGAACCGCTTGGCCTGGTCCGTGGAGACGCAGGGGTTGATGGTCATGCCGCTGATGGATGCCACAAGCAGCACAGCGGTCATCACCACCTCCTCGTCCTCGTCCAGGATCAGGATCCACGGTGGTTGACGTTGGAACGGTGCCGGATCGGGGTGCCCGGTTCGGTCTTGACGCACTTTGCCCCTCCTCATTCTTGAACCCCCAGGGCCCCTCCAGCCCCCTTGCGCGCACACCTCCGATGTGGCGAACAAACCTGAATTATCGAGTCATTCTCAGGATCTATGGGTCCTTTAGTAGTATACCAAGGACGGTTTTTCGGAGGGGATAAAAGTGTGCCGGGGCGGTCGCTCAGCCCGTCGCTGGCAAGCCCTTCGCCGCCAACCGTTGCTCGTCCGTGAAGACCACCCCCTCCAGGTGGGCCCCGGTGAGGTCGGCCCCCACGAGCATCGCCCGGGTGAACGTGGCCCCCCGCAGGTCCGCGTGGCAGAGGCGGGCCCCGGCCAGATTGGCGCCGTCCAGCTGGGCGCCGGAGAGCTGAGCGCTGGACAGGTCGGCGCCGGTCATCTCGGCGCCGGCGAAGGTGGTGCCGGCGAGCTGGCAGCCAGCGAGGGACACGCCGCTGAGAACCGACCCGTCCAGGTGGGCCCCCGCCAGCCCGACGCCGGTCAGCGCCGTCTCGGTGAGATCGATGCCCCCCAGGTGTGCGCCGGACAGGGTGGCCTGGCTCAGGTCGGCGCCCGCCAGCAAACAGCCGGACAGGTCGGCGCCGGTGAGGAGCGCTCCGGCCAGCTCGGCAACCTCCAGCTGCGCCCCCCGCAAGGCCGCCCGCTGGAGATCCACGCCCGCCCCACGGGCGCCGGTCAGATCGGCGTCCGCCAGGCTGGCTCCGGCCAGCTGGGCGTCGGTCAGGTTGGCCCCGGCCAGGTTGGCGCCAGCCAGATCGATGCCGGGCAGCTGGACGCCGTCCAGCCGGGCTCCGGCCAGGTCGGCGCCCGCCAGGTTGATGCCGTCGAGGAAGCTGGCCCGCAGATCCGCCCCGGGGAGTGCCGCGTTCTTGAGATCGGCCGACTCCAGCCGGGCCCCGGTCAGATCGGCCCCGCGCAAACGGGCCCCGGTCAGGCGCGCGCCCCGCAGGTCGGCCCCCGCCAGATCGACACCTTCCAGGTTCACTCCCAGCAGGTAGGAACCCCACAGCAGCGCCCCGCCCAGATCCACGTCGCGCAGATCGATGTCGGACAGGTTGGCCTCCCGGAGCGTGGCCTGCTCCAGGCACGCTCCGGACAGATCGGCGCGGCGCAGGTGGGCCCCGGTCAGGTCACACCCGGTGAGGTCGGCCCGGGCCAGGATCGCCCCCACCAGCTCGGCCCGGGCCAGGCTGGCCCCGATCAGGCGGGCTCCGAACAGGTCGGCCCCGGCCAGGTTGGCGAAGCCCAGCTGAGTCCCGATCAGGCTCGCGTTGCGCAGCACGGCCCCGTCCAGGGTGGCCATCTTGAGGGTGGCCCCGTCCAGCTCGGCGCTGGCCAGGTTGGCCCGAGCGAACTGCCGCTCCCCCGCGGCGTAGCGATCGAGCAGTTCCTGCGCCCCTAACGGCGGGCCATCGGCCGGCGGCTGGCTTCCCTGCTCCTCCCGCCCCATCGTTCACTCCTCGCCACTTTGGATATAGGTCCGTACGTCCCGGCAGCCGGCGTTTCGGAAGGCCTGGGCCAGCTCCTTCATGGCCACCTTGTGGTGGCCGCCGACGTTGATCCCGCGCAGCAGAGCGATGTACACGGCCGTTGCCCCTCCAGAGATCGGTGCGCGGTTGGCATGATAGCGTATCGGACGGCGTTGGGCTTGCTGGCTATTCTCGCCCCATCGATCACTGAATTCGTCCGGCGAAGATCGCCGAAGACCGTCAAACCTCCCCACTCCGCCCCAAGAATCGTGCATGAATTCGATTACATAATTGTCTTTGTGAGAATCGTGGGAAACAACTATCTTTCATCACGATTGTGAGTGAAGCACAGGAAGACTATCGATTTAGGGGAGTATGCATTGGACGATCGACCGCAAGCACAACTCGCCTCGAAACGGCCCGTCTGGGCGTGGGTGCTGGCCGGCACCGCGTTTGCCAGCGCCCTGGCACTACCGCTGATACCTGGGATCGAACAGAAGTTCTGGGGTATGGAGTTCCAGCTTTTCCTCGGGACGATGCTGGCTGTACCGCTGGTGTTGCTGTTCGGCAAAGGCCGGCGGCTGCGGTCTGTGATCATGCTCGCTTCGCTGGCGTTGTTTGGTTTCTTGCAGATGGCTTGTACCCGGGCGCCGGGCAACGTGGAGATGATCATCCTCGGCCTGCAGAACGGCAAGCCGTTTCTGATGCATGCCATCAAGCTCGGCGTGCTCGTCGGCCTGGCTATCCTGTTTGCCCGGTACTACTGCGGATACATCTGCCCCCAGGGTGTGATCCAGGACCTGCTCTACCAACCGGATCGCAAGGCGCGGATCCCGGCCAAGGTGGATCGTGTCCTCAAGCTGCTCAAGTACGTGATGCTCGTGGCCCTGATCGTCGCACCGCTGGTGTGGGGCTACCGACTGTTCCGTGAGATCGGTCCGTTCAAGGTGTTGTTCAATCTCGATGGCGGCACGGCGTTGACCCTGTTCCTGGCCGTGGTGCTCGTGGCTAGTATCTTCATCGGCCGCCCGTTTTGTAGGTACGTCTGTCCCATCGGCGGCTTGCTGGGGCTGCTGTCCAAGATCAGCCCGTTGAAGATGCGAGCGGATGCCAGCGTCTGTACCCATTGCCGAAAGTGCGAGTCGGCGTGCCAGACCGGCGCCTTGACCGTTGCACGGCGGGAGACGCCGGTGTTCTCGACCACCGAGTGCATCGTGTGCAAAGAGTGTGTGGGCGCTTGCCCGGAAGGCGGGATCTATTACGGCGGCCGGCCGGGGCCTCCACCGCAAACCGAGGAGACGCCATGATCAGGACCTCCCTGTTGTTGGCTTTTTCCGTGCTGCTGGTCTGTTTGCCCGCCGCGCAATCGTTGGCCTGCATCATGCTCATCGATCCGGACCCGGTCATCGTCGACGCGGACGGGACCGCCACCGTGGTGGCCTCCATCGAATGGGAACATCGCAAATGCGTGCTCGAGGACGACGACGTCAACTTCGACGGCACCAATATCGAGATCCTCAAGGAGACCGGCTGGGTCAAGAAGGAGCGCGGCCTCTTCACCAACAAGATCACGTTCAAGCTGACCGCGGAAAAGGGCACGGTGCGCATCTGGCGCGACTGTGAGAAGAAGGGAATCAGCGAGGTCGTGGTCAAGGTCAAGCGTGGCTGAACCTGCTGGAGACTAACTCGATGTTTTCTGTCCGCTGTTCACCATGGTGGTTCATCCCCGTTTTGGTTGCGCTGCCCGCCTGTGTCATCGATCTTCCGACGCCCTCGTCGGATGTGTGTTTCGAGGAGCACGTCGCACCTCTGGTGCGCCGGGACTGTGCCCTGTGCCACGCCAGCGGGGAGTACCTCGTACGGCTGGGTGGCACGGCCGATGACTACCTAGAACTCGAACGCTACATCTACGATCCGGCTCGCGACGAGAGCCCGTTGCTCGCCTGGGCGGCGGGATTCAAGGAGCACCCGGCGATCTGGACCGAGAAGAGCGAAGAGTACGGCACGATGGCGGCCTGGATCGACGAAGGTGCGCTGCGCCTGTGCCTGGATGTGGAGCAGGAAGGCGAGTGCTTCGTGGATGAGGATTGCCCCATGCTGCCCTGCACCTGCCCGGACGGCAGCGCCCTCGATCGGGCGGCCTGCCAGATTGACGAGGATACCCAGCTGGGCTACTGCGCCGTCATGGACGATTGCCCTCAGATCGCGGTTGAGGAGTGCCCATGAGCTCCCCTCGATCGGCGTTCATCCACCTGCTGGCAGGCCTCGCAATATGGGTCGTCGTGGCCATCGCGCCCACGCAAGCCCTGGCCCGCAACTGTAAATCCGAGCTGCCCGCCAACCTGGCAGAACCCACGGATTGGCTCGCCGTCGGCGGGGAGTTCCGCTCGCTGTACCTGGGCGCTCACGTGGGGGACGGGTTCCCCCTCAGCGGTGCCGAGGGGCTAGCCCCGTGGGACAACCGCATTCTGCTGGGCGTGCGTCCGCTCATCGAGATCTACCCCAGCGATACCCTGGCGGTGGTCGTCGAGGCCGACTGGCGGCTCCGTTTCCCCAGCTGGGCAGAGCGGCCCGTCCCTCACAATGATCTGCGCCTCACCCAGGCGCTGGTCGAGTGGGAGCCCGGCAAGTTCAAGATCACCGGTGGAATCCAGACGCTCAACTACGGAACGGGCGCGTTGCTGGACCAACGTTTCCTGGCCGTCGAGGCCAAGCTCAGCTTCAAGCCCGTCTCGTTCACGTTGTTCGGCGGCATGACCAACCGCTACTTGATGAAGAACGCGCTCAACTGTGGGTTCTCCGAGTACATCTCCCACACCCAAGCCTGGAAGGTCACCAGCACCTACATGCACGAGAACATCGCGCTGGGTGCGAACTTCGCAATCAAGAGCCTCAAACCCTTCAAGCTCAAGGGCATGTACCTGTTGTCGCGGCCCAGCAGCGGCGAGCTGTACAGCCACTCCATCGCCGTGACCGTCGGCGGGCCCATCGTCAAGCGTTTCTTGTCGTTCACAGTCGAACCGATGCTGCTGATCAACGTCGACGGCTTCGCGTTGCCAGCGGCCCTGTTCCAGTTGCGCTCGAACTTCGCCAAGGGACTGGATATCCGGCTGGGGGCCGCGGGCTCTTTCCGGCAGGCCTCCGGGGTGCGGTTCAGCGCGGTGTACGAGAACATGTCGTGGGGGACCCTGCAGCGATTCAATCTGCATCAGGGGATGATCGGGATGGCCCGGGCGAGCTATCTGATCAAGGACCACGTTCGGCCGTTCGCCAAGTACACGGTGCGCTTTCGCCAGTCCAATCGTGGGTACGATGGATTGATGGGCGACGAGCTGGAGTTCGGCGTGGAAGGGAAAATCTCCGCCCTGTACAAGCTCAGCGGGTCGTACGTCGCGGCCAACCTGGCCGGATCCAATCGTCCCTCGCACATGGCGTTCGTCGAACTTAGGATCGTACTGGGTCCCCAGTTCGAGAAGAAGGTGGAGGCGGAGGAGTGAAAGGGAACAAGCAAGGCGAGGGGTGCCGGCCGGCCGGTCTCAGCCGCCGTCAACTCGTGACACGCGGCGCCGCCCTGGCGTTGTCGATCCCGTGCGCTCGGCTACTGAGCGGATGCCAGAACTACGGCGAGAAGCAATACCAGGTGGACGAGGAGAGTTGCACCGGCTGCGGCAACTGCCGGGTGATCTGCCCTCACGATGCCGTCGATTTGCCCAATCGTTCGTTGTTCCGCATCGACACCGACCTCTGTACGAGCTGCGGTGATTGCCTCGAGTCCTGCGAGCGCGAAGCGATCCGCGTGTGGGTCATCGAGGTGCCTTTCTTCGAGGACCGCTGCTTGGGCTGTGGCGAGTGCATCGAGGTCTGCGTGGACGAAGGCGACGCCATCGAATGGGCGCGTGAGCACTACGCCGTCAATACATCCGCATGCAACGCACCCGGCTGCGGCATGCCGTGCATGTATGCCTGCTCCCACGACGCGATCTCCTATTCCGGGGGGGCCGCTCACATCAACACGAACCAGTGCGAGCGGTGCGGGGATTGCGTGCCCGCCTGCCCCTGGGGCTACATCATTCCAGCCAAGGTCGAGCGCGACGACGACAAGTGCACCAATTGCGCCAAGTGCGCTGAGGCGTGCGAGTTTGATGCCTTCGAGGAACGCCGGCCCGACGATTATCAGGAGTCCTACATCGACCCCGCAGCGTGCAACGGCTGCGCGGAGTGCGCGGAAGCCTGCGAGAAGCTCGATGCCATCTCTGGCGATCAGTTCACGGCGTCCCTGATCCAGCAGCACTGTGAGGGGCTCCGGTGCGGTCTGTGCGTCACCGTATGCGAAGAGGAGGCCATCGTCGTGCACGAGGCTCCGAGACGCGGTGGGAACGACGGATAGGTTCGAGGAGCGAGGTTGGAAGACTATCTGACATCGATAGCGCTGGGGTTCTCGTTTGGCAACCTGTGGTTGTGCGTACTGCTGGTGTTCTCGCTTCAGACCACCAATCGGTCCACCTGCGGCGGCTACATCGTGGGGCGGGCGCTGGCCATCGTGGTGCTGGCGGTCGTCATCTCCCTCGTT
The DNA here is from genome assembly GCA_964504165.1 of uncultured Rickettsiales bacterium. GTDB lineage: Bacteria > Myxococcota_A > UBA796 > UBA9615 > CAYRNR01 > CAZDDH01. Next base: position 37,120 of record CAZDDH010000041.1, read on the forward strand.
GGGTACGTGGTCCACATAGACAAGGGGCCGTTGCACATCTTGTCGGGACTGTTCCTGCTGGGGTTCACGATCTACCTGGCAGCTACCCGGTTGTTCGACTGGGTGCCGCCGTGGCATAGGGAAGCTGATGGCGGGGATCCAGACGGGATCCCCACCGGCTGTGATGGCCAGTGCCAGAGTTGCCCTACCCATCACCACGAGTCCTACTCCGACGCCTGTTCCGCCTGTGATGACAGCGGCCTATGCTCCGCCGAGGATCCGGACCTGGAGCCCCTCACTCGGTTGGCTCGCTCCCAGCGCGGGCGCCCGGTCGATGCTACCGGGGCGAGCGGGTTCTGGTCCGGAATGGTGCTGGGCTCCATGCGAGGCGCGGCGCTGTGCGGCAAGCTCGTGGTGCTGGCTCCGGTGCTGCTCTCCGCTTCACCGGCCAAGGCGATGGGCGTGGGCCTGACCTTCAGCCTCGCCTCATCTGTCTATCCGCTGTTGGGTTTTGCCTTGGGTGCTTTTGCCCTGCGCCTGGTCCGCTACAAGCGCGCGCTTTTCGCCGTCAGCTGCGTCTCCCTCGCGGGGTTCTCGGTGATGTACCTCGTCAAGGGGGTGATGCACCTTGCCGGCTGGGCGGACTGAGGCTGGGAACCCTTCCTCATATGGAGTAGGTCACGTCCCCGTCGTAGCAGAAGCCGCAGCCTTCGCCGTTGGGCTCATCGGTGTCGTACTCGGGCTCGAAGGACTGGGTGCCGTGGGACGTGTCGTCGTGGATGACCGTGACGTCCACATCGATGGCGGCAGACTCCATGACGATGCTGATGATGCCGCTCCCATCGTCGGTGAGGTTCAGTTCGCTCATATCGTCGTTACAGGCCAGCGTGGTCTCATCGCCGGTGTGAGGGAGAGTCACCACGCAGCGGAGGAGGGTATCTTGCCGGCGCATGGTCTCGTTATGATCGCCGTAGGTCTCTACCTCGACGACCCACTCGCCGTCCGTCCAGTCGTCGGCGTCCAGATGGACGACGAGCATATCCTGCACATACATGAGAGTGCAGTCGCGGCAGCCGGCGGCGACGATCAGGGCACAAGTAACGAGCGCAACCAGGGTGATCTTTGTTGTCATGAATGACCTCCTTGTTGGGCGGTGATGCAATTGTTGCGCCAACCGGGGGGGCGATGGCAGCACCAGGTTTCGGAGGCGACCCACGACCATAGCGTGATAGTTTCCGTCGGAACGAACTGGGAGACGCACACATGAGATCTCTTTTGCACCTGATTTCCATCCTGTTCCTGCTCACCTCCGGTGCCTGGCTGCTGGGCTGCGAGGAGACCGACGACGACGACGACGACGACGCGGCGGACGACGACGACGCGGCGGACGACGATGACGCGGCGGACGACGATGACGCGGCGGACGACGATGACGCCAGCGGCGACCCAACCACCGTCGAAGATATCTGCGCCAAGGTCTTCGAGTGCTTCGACAACAACTGGGGCTGGGGCACCGAGGAGGAATGCCAGGAGCTGTGGCTCACCGGGTGTGCGGACGAGGCCGGCTACCTGGTATGCACCGCCGCTTGCGTGGCGGGGGATTGCGAGGGGTTTGCCCTGGAAGACGGCACGGGCGGCTGTGAACCGGACTGCTGGAGCGATTACTGCGGGTGAGGTCTGGTATCATCGCTTTGGTTTTTGGGGAATCTCCATTCTGGTAGGTGCGTGATGACAGGAATGCGGGTCGCATTTGCTGCTGCGTGGATGGTCGGCTGTGCCCTGTGCGCCGTGGCCATCCCCCATCTTGCCGGGGCCGCCGAGACCCGTTCTTGCGGGATCTTCGAGTTCACCGCCAGCGGCTCCAAGGCGACCAAGAACGTGGTGGTCAATCTGACCTCCCTGCTGGCCTCCGAGGTGGAACTGACCGGCAAATGCAGCTCGGTGACGATGGTTGGCGCGGGGGAGTTCGAGGCGGGCTGCGGATCGGACGACGCCTGCGTCTCCGAGTTTGCCGCGAACGCCGGCTTGGAGATGGTCATCACGTCGAGCGTGCGGTTCGACGAGCACGAGGCGCTGGTCAAGCTGCGCTTGTACGAGGCGTCCCAGGGCTTCTTCGTGGAGATCCTGCAGCGCAAGATCGAGTCCGATCCGGCGGTCTTGATGGACCACATCTCCGAGTACGCCAAAGACCTCCTGCGCAAACAGGATGTGCTGGTCGTCGAGGAGGAGGAGGAGGAACCGGACGTCCTGGTGATGGTGGAGGACACGGATGAACCGGTCGTCGTGGACGGTTCGACGGCGGGGGATGGCGTGGCCGCCGATGCCTCCGAAACGGAGGCGGTGATCGAGGAAACCGCCCGCATCGACGAGGAGATCCGGCGTACCGACGACGGCCCCATCGAGCTGGAGGTCTCCACGCTGGAGGAGCGGGAAAGCGTGGAGGTGGATGACGACGATCTGGCCGCCTCCGAGGACTTCGACCTCGACTCCTCATCGCTGAAGGACGGCCCCAGCGGGCCGAACCTGCTGTTCCGCATCAAGCCGCGCGTGGGCATCAAGGCCTTCGGCGGGTTTGCCGTGTATCAAGAGTCCTTCGCCGAGATGGGTGTGGATTTTTCGTTCCACCTCAAGCCCACCGTCTACCTGGATCTAGAGGTCGACGGCTGGGTCGGGACCAAGCACCAGCCCCGCAGCGACGACATGTGGACCTTCGCCCTGCTGCCGTTCTCGTTCGGCCTCGGACTGAAGGGGCAGAAGCAGCCGCTGGTCCACCCCTACGCCGGCCTGAGCGCGCTGGGCATCCTGTACTACATCGATCCCGAAACCCATCGGCCGCAGTTTGCGGTAGGAGCGCGCCTCAAAGGCGGCGTGGATCTGATGATCAAACAGCGCTTCGGGTTGTTCGTGGAGGGGGCCTTTGGCGTGGCCTACGCCCCGAACATCGCGACGCTCGTGGACGAGGACTACTGGCCCGGCTGGATCCTGTTTTCTGCCCGCGCCGGCGTGATCGTGCAGCTGTGAGGGACCCCATGAAGACACCGCGACGCCCCTGGTACGGCCCGTTCAATGCGGCGTTCGTGATCCTGTTCGCGTTGCCCGGCCTGCCCGGCTGCATCGATTTCATGGGATTCCCCGGCGGCGAGCTGTACGACGATCCGATGGGGTCGGACGAGCCGTTTTTCGACGAGGAGGAGAACCCCAACGCCTGCGACCTCGAGGAGAGCGAACCCAACGACATGGACGGCGACTACGAGTACGACACCATCGGGGCGATCCTCCCCGGTCAGGAACAGGTGGTCTGCGGTCGTATCTCTTCCACCGGGGTGTCGGACACGTCGTACACCGGTGACATGGACGTCGCGATTTTCGAGCTGCTGGGCAACGACCACGTCTCGGTGGATCTGATCTGGGACGGCGGCGCGGACCTGGATCTCCACCTGTGGTCCTTCGACGACAGCTACCTGGAGTCCTCCTACGACGGCCATCCGGAGCAGATCAGCGGCCAGCTGTTCGAGGACGGATTTGCGCTGATGGTGGTGGGGGCCAGCGGCTCGGCCACGGACTACAAGGTCCGCGTCCAGGTGGACTGAGGGGCCGCCTACTCGTCGGCCGGCTCGGACTGCTCGCAGTCCGCCGGATCCGGGCAATACAGGAAGTAGCCGATGGCGGTGTCGTCCACGCTGTCGTAGTAGTCCTGGACCCACAGATGGATGCGGGGGCCGATGGCCCGGGCGGCCACCATGCGGACGTCGCCGCCGAGGGTCATCGACAGGGGTAGGGGGCCGTCGTGCAGCCGCTGCCACGTGCCATCCGTCGTATCCCCGCGTGCCACCCCCAAAAAGGCGTTGTCCACGTACCATACGTTGCCCTGATCGACCCGCGCGCCAAACCCGATGTAGAACAGGTAGGTCTCCCCGCCTATCTCCACCACCGACGCATCGACGACACCTTCGTCGTCCCATTCGCCCGCGCTGCCGGCCCGGAAGATGCGGTCCGCCGGCTGGTTCCAGTTCTCCGGATCCTCGGTGCGGATGCGGTACACGTCGATGGTGCCCCCGTCCACCTCGCCGCCGATGTAGGCGTCATAACGCCCCTGGCCGATGTCCAGCGTCAGCGGCCACGCATAGTTCACGCCCTCGACCGGGAGGCCCAGATCCATCACCGGGTTGTTCGGCGACAGCTCCCAGCTCATCCCGTCATAGGAGCCGGCGAGCCCCATCCCGAAGAAGCTCTCGTCCTCGGACACCCCGCCGTAGAGCATCATGTAGCCGTCATGGGTGACGTCGTAGGCCACCTCGAGGGACTGCACGCGGCCCCCGTCCCAGTGGCTGTTGGTCCGCTCGGGCCAGCCGGGATTCTGTGGGTGGGGCAGCCAGTCGGTGCCGTTGTCGCTGACGGCGTAGCCGATGCTGTAGTCGTCGCTGCCGTCCGGGGACCCCACGTACCACAGCTGGTAGAAGGGGTGGCCGACCACCTCGGTGTGGGCGAAGGTGCTGAACCACAGGTTCTGGGCCCATGGCTCGTCGGTGGTGGTGAACACCGGGTTGCAGTCGTACACCCACAGCTCTGGGAGGTCGGTGGGCACGAACGGGCACTCGGTGACCTCTTCGGGGTGCACGTTGACCGGGTGGATGTCGTACTCCGAGCAAGCGGCAAGCAGCACGCCGAAGGCCAGGGCCAGGTAGGAGATCCTAGTCATCTTGGCTCCCCCCTTCCGTGCCCCCATAGAGCCGCTGGCAATGTAGGATGACGAACGGGTCGCAGTCGGCCTCGATCACACACTCGGTGAGGGGGATGACCGCTGCGTCGTTCTCGGCGTCGTCGTACAGGCAGCCCTCGTAGCAGGAGTTGGGCTGGTCCTCGGGGAAGGCCTCGAAATCGCACGCCCCGACCAGCTCGTCGCACAGGTCCGAACACAACGCGCCCACGTTGGGGCCGGTACAGCTCAGTGAGCCCACCGCGAGCCAGGTGCCCACGGCGGCGAGCGATATCCACCTGATCATTTGTCCGTCCCTCCACAGAGTCGCCCATCGTACGGTCGGGGGACGGAGCCGGTCAACGCTTGGGGATCGCAACGGGAGCGCTCAGGCTCTATGATGTCGCCGTCCGGGCGGTAGGGCGCCCGGGGTGTTTTGAGGGGTTCTGCCCGGGGGTGCCATGGTCCGATACCGATCGGTACGACTGCGTTGGTTGCCTTTGATGCTGATGGTCCTGTTCGTCGGCGCGGGGGTGGCGCGGGCCGAGGACATCTCCTTGAAGATCAAGTACTCCAAGCCCCGCGCCGGCCGCTCCGTGGGGCAGCAGATCGCCGTCTCCTTCGAGGACCAGCGGCCCTCCCGCGCCGGGGGCGGTACACCGGACGTCATCGGGGTGCTGCAGGACGATCAGATCGATCTGGTGCTGGCGGACGGCACCATCGACGAGCTCCTCACGCGTTACGTGGGGGAGGGGCTGCGCGGCGCGGGTTTTGCCGTGACGATGGGGTACGACGACGGCCTCCCGCTGCTCGCCGTCGTTCTCGAGGAGCTGAGCGTCGAGGGGTTCACCGACTACATCGTCACGATGAAGCTAACGCTGGAGCTGTACGGGGTCGGGTCAGAGAGCCCCGGCTGGCAGGACAAGGTCGTGGCCCAGGGCAGTGTCACCCTCCAGTGGGGCGCGTCCGAGCTGTGGAAGGGCTATCGGGCCATGCTCGAGGACGGGCTCGATACGCTGGTCGATGCCTTCGGCAGCACGGATTTCGTGGCCGCTGCGATTCCACCGGTGGATCCCGAGCCGCCGGTAGAGCCGGACATGCCGGATGTGCGGATCGAGTCCGATGAGCCCGAGCCGCTGGTGGAGCCCGAGGAGCCCGAGCTGCGGATCGATCCGGAGAACCCGGATTTGCTGTTAGGGCCCGATGAGCCCGATGAGCCCGATGAGCCCGACGAGCCCGACGAGCCCGACGAGCCCGACGAGCCCGAGGAGCGAACGGAGCGGGTCGAACGCCACGATCCTCCGCCGGATCCCGACCCGCGTCCCGTGCATCACGACAGCCTCTCGGTTCGGGCGCTCAAGCAGCGCAAGACCGCCCTCACCCTGGTGGGGCTGGGCATGGTGCTCGGGGGCATGGGGGGTGGTGCGGGGCTGGCCGTGGCGGACGCCGGGCAGGCGGGCCGCTATCCGGGCTACACCGTGGCCCAGGGCGTCATCCCCGTGGTGGGGCCGATCGTCGTGCACGCCACATTCCTGGCCTGGGCCGAGGACACCGACGAGTACCGGCGGGTGCAGCGCAACGATCCGCTGGTGATCGGGATGACCGCGTTGCAAGCCGCGGGGCTGGTGTTCGTCATCAGCGGCGCCACCCTCCAACCGGACTCTTCGGCGGCCATCGGGCACCGCCCGGCGCGTGTCCGCTGGGCGCTGGTGCCCGCCCCGCTACCCGAAGGCGGGGCGCTGGGTATCGTGGGGCGTTTCTGAGGTGGGTATGGGGAAACGAATGGACTGGATCAGAGGATTTCCGTGGCTCGCCGTGCTGCTCCTCGCGTTGCCTGCCGGTGGATGCCAGCTGTTCACCCTGGAAGGGGACTGGGACGGCGACATGGACTGCGGCTCGGGCACGGTCCCGGTGTTCCTGGAGTTCGATCTCGAGGAGTCGGGCCAGCGCCAGTACGAGGGCAGCGGCAACTTCAACTTCACCTCACAGGACTACTGGCAGTACGACTTCGACCTGGAGATCCAGCACGACACCTTGCGCACGGGCGACGACACCGCCGACCTGGACATGGAGATGGTCGACTGCACCGAGATCGACCTGGGCCCCGTGGGCTTCTGCCCCACGCTGGTGGCCGATTGGGACCTGGGGGACAGCATCCAGGGGGAGTTCAGCCAGTTCTTCACCATCGACGACGAACCGGTGACCTGCCACTTCGAGGTGGATTGACGTTGGATCCGGGCCGCTCCGTGGTAGTTTGATCCCCTGAAGCATCGAACCTGGGGGTCCGATCATGCGGCAACGAACGATTTTGGGGTGCATCGCCTTGTGCGGGCTGCTGGCGATGATGCAGCCGGCCCTCGCAGCAGACAATTCCGGCTGGCCCGATCTGTCCGCCGGCCTGGCGGCCGAGGGCGGCGGCGGCAACGACGCGGCGGTCATCGTCGGCATCGAGGACTACGTCATCGTTCCCGACATCGCCGGCGCCCGGGCCAACGCCGAGGCCTGGTACAGCTGGCTCATCGACACCCGGCAGGTGCCGCTGGGCAACGTGGTGCTGCTGCGGGACAACGAGGGCACCCGCGAGGGGATCCTGGAGGCGGCCAAGAGCACGGCGGCCCGGGTCCGCGATGGCGGCACGCTGTGGTTCATCTTCGTCGGCCACGGCGCGCCGGCCAGGGACGGCGCTGACGGGCTGCTGGTGGGCTGGGACACCCAGCAATCGGCGGTGAGCGTCTACTCCCGCGGCGTCTCCCGCACCGAGCTGGACGGGGCCCTGGAGGCGGGCGCCCACACCCAGGCGGTGATGGTGCTGGACGCCTGCTTCAGCGGCCGTACGGAAGGGGGCGCGTTGGTGGAGGGGCTGCAGCCGTTGATCCCCACCTACGCCATCAAGACGGAGCGCACGACCGTGTTCACCGCCGCCCGTTCGGACCAATTCGCCGGCCCGCTGCCCGGCGCGGATCGCCCGGCGTTCAGCTACCTGTTGCTGGGGGCGCTGCGGGGCTGGGGGGACGCCGACGGCGACGACCGGGTCACCTCGCAAGAGGCCGTGGACTACGTGCAAGGGGCGCTGTTCGCCCTGGTGCGTGACCGCACCCAGACCCCCGAGTTGCACGGCCCCGGCGGGGCGTTGGTGCTGGGCCGGGGGCGGGAAGCGGGCCCGGATCTCAAGGAGATGGTGCTGGCCCAGAAGGCCCCGGCGGCGGCCGCCGCGCCCGCCGCCGCGCCTGCGGCCACCCCGGCGGCACCTCCGGCGGCGGGGCCGCCAGCCTCCGCGACGCCGGCGTCCGCAGCGGCGACCGTGGCCACGCCAGCCACCCCGGCGACCCCGGCGACCGCCCCTTCGACCGCGGACATGTTCAGCGCCATGAGCCAGACGATGGACGACATGGCGGCGATCAGCGGTTCGATGCAGGGCAGCGCGACGGTCCCCTCCAGCGGCGTTCAGAACACCGAGGCCAGCGCCTACCTGATGAACTACGCCAACCTGATGGGGGAGGTGAACCTGGTGGCCGGTGAGCTGGGCTCGGCCCTGTTCCTGGGCATGGACGTCAGCGCTCTGCAGGCTCAGCTGGGCACCCTGGCGGCGTCGGCCGTGCAGCAGATCCGGGGCTGGGGCCCGTTCCAGGGGGACTCGACGCTGCTGGACGCGGCCGAGCCGCTACTGGAGTTCTACGTGGGCGTCGCCGCCCTCCAGCCCGGGATGCTGTCGACGGTCATGAGCCAGGAGCAGGTGCTGCTGGCCAATCTGGATCAGGCCTCGATGGTGTTCATGGCGAACCACGGCGTGACCTTCGACGTCAACCAGTACGACCCGGGGTTCGAGTACGACCCGGGGTTCGAGTACGACCCGGGGTTCTAGCTCTTCTCTGCCACGATTCGCTCCAGCAACCCCTGGCTGCGGCGGATCCCCTTCTCGAACTCCCTGGACACGATCTTGGCGATGCCCCGGCCGATGACCGGGATGCGGATGTCGATGGTCACCTCACGGTCTACGCGGGCGCCGGAGCCGTCGGGGGAGACGCGGGTGTCGCCGAAGACATTGACCCGGCTCTTTTCCGTCTCGCCCTCGTGCTGCCAGTGCAGCAGGCGGTTGGACGCCGTGTAGGTGTAGTGGGTCACGGTTTTTTCGGTGCCGCTGCGGTCGATGGCGCCGGTCTTCTTGCGCTTGTAGGAGGTCACGAAGACGTCGAACGCCATGCCCCGGTCCGTCTCCTCGACGAGCTCGTAGCGGACGTCGACGTTGTCCTCACGGGCCCGCTGGTTGGCCTCGTTGTACTCCTGGGAGCAAAGGGTCTTGGCGACGAGGTCGGGATCTGCGGCGATGCGTGCCGAGTGCTTGACGGTCATGTCCAATTCTCCAGATGCAGTTTGATGCGCCGAATGCTACCTCGAACGGCCGTTGTGATCAGCACCCGTTGCCCGGAATCACGGCCGGGTCCAGGTCATCGCAGTCCCAGTTGAGGCCCGGATAGGTGGCGTAGTCGTAGGCGCCGGGCATCCACCACTCGTTGTAGCCGTCGTCATCCAGGTCCCAGTCGCCGGCGTCGGCCCCGCCGTACGGCCCCATGTCGGACGTCCCGCCGTCGGGGTCCACCAGACCGGGATCGCCGGCGTCCACGAGCAGCGAACCGGTGGACAGGTGCAGGTCCCACAGCAGCGGGTCGGGGTCGCTCAGGTCCTCGAATTGCGGGTCCACCGAGAGGTTGCCGTCGACGCCGGTGGGATCGGTGAGGCCGGAGTAGTTGTCGGGCAGGTTTCCGTGGGCGTTGCAGTAGGCGAGGGTGGCGGTGCCGTTGACGACGCGGATGCCGCCGCCGTTACCCGCAGCCTCGTTGTGGGACAGCACGGTGTTGACCAGCGTGGCGTCCGAGTCGCTGAGGTTCATCCCGCCGCCCCAGTAGCTGGTGGTGTTCCCCGTCACCGCCACATGGGTCAGCAGCGCCTCGGAGTAGTTGTACAGGTAGATCCCCGCGCCGCCGTACCCGTCGCACTCGTTGCCCGCGACGATGACCGACGTCAGCGTGGCCTCCGAGCCGCTGAGGTAGATCCCGCCCCCGCTCCCCGCGGCGCTGTTGCCGGCCACGCGTACGCGGTGCAGCTCGGCGTCGGCGGAGCTGACGTAGATCCCGCCGCCGCGGTAGTCGGTGTGGTTGGCGGCCACGACGACGTTGGTCAGCACCGGCGTGGATTGGTTGTAGATGTACATCCCGGCGCCGCCGTACTGCCCGGCGTAGTTCCCCGTGATGGAGACCTGGTCCAGCGTCGGTGAGGAGCCGCTGAGGTACAGCCCACCGCCGGAGTGGTCGGTACTGTTGTCCTCCACGGTGACGCTCTGCAGCGTGGCGTCAGAGCTGTTGTACAGGTAAGCCCCGGCGCCGCCGTAGCCGTCAGCGGTGTTGCGGGCGATGTGAACGCCCGACAGGGACGCCAGCGAGCCGTTGAGGTACATCCCGCCGCCGCTCTCGTCCGCCACGTTGTCCGTCACCGTCACGTCCGTGAGCACCGGGTCCGAACCGCTGATGTACAGGCCGCCGCCCCGATAGTCCGTGCGGTTGCCCGTGACCGCCACGTCGGTGAGGGTGGCGTCCGAGTTGCCGTACAGATAGATGCCGCCGCCGCCGTAGCCCCCTGCGGAGTTCCCGGAGATGACCACATCGGTGAGCGTGGGCGCCGAGTCGCTGAGGTAGAGCCCGCCGCCGCTGCCCGAGGCGGTGTTGTCGGCCACGGTGGCCTCGGTGATGGTGGCCACGGAGTTGCCGTACAGGTACAGGCCGCCGCCGTAGCCGCCGGAGCTGTTGCCGCTCACGGTGACCTGGTCCATCACCGGCGCCGAGGCGTTGAGGTAGAGCCCGCCGCCATTCCCCGAGGCGCTGTTCCCCTCGATGGTCACACCGGTGAGCCCGGCCGTGCTGCCCGAGAGGTAGATCCCGCCCCCGTTGCCGGTGGCGACGTTGGCGGTCACCGTCAGGAAGATCAGGGTCGGGGAGGCGGGGTTGAACACGGAGACGGCGCCGCCGTCCGTGTGGTTCCCGTTGGTCAGCGTGAAGCCCTGCAGGATCGTGCCGGCCCCCTCGCCGTCGTCGAAGCGGGCCAGCGTGTCGAGGGCCGAGCCGTCCAGGGTGGTTATCGTCGGGCCGGCCACACCCACCACGGCCATGTCCAGGCCGGTGAAATCCAGGTTCTCGGCGTAGGTCCCCGGCACGACGCAGATCACCTCGTCGGCCACGGCCACGGCGATGGCTCCCTGGATGGTCGGCTCATCCGTCGGGATCCAGGTGTCGCACGCATAGCAGTCGCCGCCGACGTTCCCATCGCAGTCGTTGTCGATGCCGTCGCACAATTCGGCGGCCATGGGATTGATCCAGGAATCCGTGTCGTCGCAGTCCCCCTCACAGATCATCCAGCCGTCGGCATCGCCGTCGGCCTCGTCCGCGGGGAGCTGGCCGTCGCAGTCGTTGTCCACGCCGTCGCAGGCCTCCACGGCGCCGGGATAGGTGTCGGGGTCGGTGTCGTCACAGTCGCTGTTGGTGTCGAAGCCGTCGCCGTCGGCATCCACGGGGACGCCGGTGTCGTCATCGTCGGCGGTGTCGTCATCGTCACCGGTGTCATCGTCGTCATCGTCGGCGGTGTCATCGTCGGCGGTGTCGTCGTCATCGTCCGCGGTGTCATCGTCATC
>CAZDDH010000042.1:0-46749 GCA_964504165.1 uncultured Rickettsiales bacterium
AGAGGCGCCGCACCTTATATAAACCGCTCACTGGTTATGCAACCAGGGGGTACACGGACAAGGGCGCGACCGTGAACCGGGTCAAGCAGGGGTGGTGTGTGGAGTTCACGGAGGAGAGTTTGCGGGCGTTTTATTTGCTGGATGTATTACTCCATGAGTTGGGGCATCACGTGGACGAGCGTGTGTGGAGCCGAGACGTGCAGTCGGCGGAGCGGTTTGCGGAGTGGTTTGCGGGGGAGAGGTCGCGGCTTTTGCATGAACTGGGCGGACCGGAAGGGGAGGGGAGTCGATGATCCGTCAGAGGGGAAGGACGCTGGAGCGTCCAAGAGAACGTTCCGAGGCTGGAGCCTCGGAACGAGGAATCATAGTTTCGGGACGAAGACGTACGGAATTGGCGAGAATCACAAGGAATTGCCTCTGGATGGGGATGTTCGTCCTATTTGTATCATTGGGACTGTTCCAGATGTCTTGCCTCCCCCCTCATTGTAATAGTCTGGAAAATCCCGGCTGCTGTAACTCGGGCGTGGATAGTTTGGAAATTACTACGCAAGATTTTCTGGACCTCGAAGACTACATGTCTGATGGCCGGGCGAATGACGACTCACCCACCATGGTCATGAAGGTCTACGACGGGGAACAACAGGACGAGACTCTGGTTGGCGAAGCGGAGATCGAATTCCACAACAATGTCGATAATGGACCACATTTTATCGATACGACCCTGGAACTGGATAATGACGGAGGGTGCCATTTCGGGGCGACGGTAGTGTTTGAATTCCTCGCTCCCGACAGTTGGGATCCGACGGTGCAAGATGAAATCGGCGTGGATATCATTCAAATTAGTACATCACAGTTTGAATTCGCGGATGATCCGGAACGGTATGATATCTGGGGCAGGATCGCCGTTGATCTGTATTTTTTTTGGTGGATCTCCTGATCGGATAGCTAGTCCACTACAAATCATCCTCCGAAACCACCCGATTCCGCCCCGTTTGCTTGGCCCGGTACAAACGGCTATCCGCCACCTCAAGCAGCTGATCCGGATCCTGGCTATCGTCGGGGAACATGGCTACGCCGGCGCTCAGGGTGACCGGGACCTTCTTATCGTCACCCAGCGGCTGTGCCTCGGTCGCGGTGCGTAGGCGCTCGGCCACCATCAAGGCCTCGGCCTTTTCGGTGTTGGGGAGGATGACGGCGAACTCCTCGCCGCCGTAGCGGCAGGGGAGGTCCACGGTGCGTACACCTTCGGTGAGGATGCCGGCGATGCCGCGCAGGACCTGGTCGCCGACGGCGTGGCCGTGGGTGTCGTTGACCTTCTTGAAGTGGTCGATGTCCAGGAAGATGAGGCCCAGGGGGGATTTGAAGCGGGTGGAACGGGTGATCTCGCGGCGCAGTTCTTCCTTGAAGCGGCGGTGGTTGGACAGGCCGGTGAGGCCGTCGGTGACGGCGAGCTGTTTGACCTCCTCGACGTGCTTTTCGAGGCTGGCGGCCATCTCGTCGAAGGTGCGGCCCAGCTCACCCAGCTCGTCGCGGCGGCGGATGCCGGTGCGGCGGCCCAGGTCGCCGCTGTGCCAGGCCTGGGCCGCCTCGGCCAGGGCGCGCACGGGACGGCTCAGCCCGGTGGCCAGCACGATGGCCAGCAGGGTGGACAGCACGAGCCCGCACAGGCTTGCCAGGACCATCTTCCTGCGCGCCTCGGCCCGGGTCTTGAGGACGGGGCGCGCCGAGACCAGCAGGATCAGGGTGCCCAGGTGGCCGCTGGCCTCGTCCAGGTAGAGGGGGCAGCACACGGCGTCGAAGGGCTCGCCGTCCAGGGTGGTGGGCCACGAGAAGTACTCGGCAGCGGCGCCGCGCCCCCTGCGTTCGTAGAGCTCCCGCTCCTTGATCTTGAAGATGTTGCGGGGGTCCACGCGGTCGAAAGCGGGCAGGGTGGACGCTAGCACCACCGCCTCGAAGGTGTAGGCGGCGTGGAAGCCGGCCTCCTCGTGCAGCTGGTCGAGGAAGCGCCGGTCCAGCAGGTAGCCCGCCAGGATCGCCCCGCGCACCTCGCCCTCGAGCACCACCGGCCGGGTGGCCCGCACCTCCAGGGTGTTCCCCCGCACGACCATGTCCTGGTACGGCCGGCCGACAAGGGCGTCCCGGAAGGCCATGTCGCTGGGCAGGTCCTCCAGCTTACGGCCCGGCATGGCCGCCGACACCAGCAGCCCGTCGGTGTCCAGGGTGGCCAGCAGATCCACCTCCATAGCCTGGCGCAGCCCCTGCAGCTCGGTCGCCCCCAGCACCCCCTCCAGGACGCCCGCGGTGTCCGGGTGGTCCCGCAGCAGATCGACCTTGTCCGCCAGCTGGCTGTGGAAGCGGTTGACCACGGTGTGCACCCGGTGGGCCTCCTCCTGGGCCCGCCGGTGGCGCTCGGCGTCCAAACTGGACGTCAGCGTGACGTCCGCCAGCAGGGTCATGGAGCCCCCCATGGCCGCCACCAGCAGCCACATCACCAGGGCCAGCCGGATGCGGATGGACACTAGGGCACGCTCGCTTCCAGCGGCTGGATGCCCTCGTCGAAGGCCCGCTTCATGGGCTCGACGGCGGCGCCGACCGCCAGCCAGTCCACCTCGTAGACCTTGGGGCTGCCGCTCTCCTCCACCATCTTGACGATGTCCGGGGCCAGATCGACGCCGGGGAGGATGGGGGTCACGTAGCCCTCGGCCAGCCGGGCCTGGCCCTCGGGGCTGAGCAGGAACTCCATCGTCAGCCGGGTCGTGAACGGGTGGGGGCGGGTCCGCGGCAGCAGGGCCGAGTAGGGCGTCCGCACGGTGCCCTCTGCCGGGTAGATGAAGGTGCAGCCGATGCCGTGGGTGTCCCGCAGCTGCAGCAGCGTGTAGTCGTAGTTGATCTGGATCGGCTTGGTGCCGCGCACGAAGCTGGCATAGTCCTGGCGCGAGAGCACGTCCTCCAGGCCGCCGTTGCGGGCGATCTGCACCAGCAGCTCCACCCCGGCCGCCGGAACCTCAGCGCTCCCGCCCCGGGCCAGCGCGGCCGCCAGCAGGGTGGATACACCGGTGGCCGAAGCCCGCGGGTCGTTGAAGGTGATCTTGCCGGCAAATTCTTCGCGCAGCAGGTCCTCCCAGCTGCGGGGCGGTTCCTCGATGACGTCGGTGTTGACCATGAAGCCCAGCGTGCCCGAGAACATGGCGAACCAGCCGCGGCAGTCCCCGTCAGCGGGTCCGCTGGCCCAGGCGGGTAGGTGCGCCGCCGCCGATGAGGGCACGCAGTCCAGCAGATCCTGCTGCTGGGCCGCTGGGCCGTAGAGGTAGCCGGTGGAGGCGATGTCCACCGTGGCAAACCCCCGCTCCGCGTCCAGGTGCCGCATCACGGCGCTGGAGGACATGTCGATGTCCACGTGGCGTATGCCGTACTCCTGGTCGAAGAGCTGGAACAGCCCCTTGTAGCCGCCGTAGTTGTCGGCCATGCCGTAGGTGTAGATGGTGCCGTCTTCCTGGGCCGCTCGCTTGGCCAGGTCCTGCATCGACAGGTGCTCGTGATCATCGGAAGAGGCCGCGCAGCCGGCGTACACCAGCGCCAGTAGAAGGGCCAGGCCTCTTGGTGTGCTGCTCAAACCCCTTGATTCTCCTCGCGAACAGGATACCAGAGGGGCGGGCCGACGCGCTGATGCGCTACCCTGTTTGGAGGAGGGAGACGCCGCTGGACGGTTGCTGACCCCTACTCGTCGATGTACCCCAGCGCCTTGAGCTGCTCCCGCGCCGCCGCGCTGACCTCGGGGGGCGCCGAGCCCACGGCCCCTACCTCGGCGTCCAGCGGCGGCAGCCCCAACATGGCCTCCCAAGCCGCCAGCTCGTTTTCGAGGTCCTGGCGCACGACCATGTCCGAGGAGATCTTGGCCCGGTCCTTGAGCTCGCCGGGGTCCTTGTCCAGGTCGTAGAGGTTGGAGCTGAACTCCCCGTGTTCGTAGTGGGTGGATAGCTTGAGGTTGCCCACCCGGTAGGTGCGGTAACGGCCCCAGGGGCTCAGCAACGGGCCCTCCCCGTTGGCCGTGCCCGGCTTGAAGCGCGCCGACAGTAGCTCCTCTTCGAAGCGCTCGGCGATGACCGGCATGCCCGCGGGCTTGCCTGCCAGGGCGGGCATCAGCGAGCCCACCTGCAAGGTGTCGGGGGCGGGCACGTCCACCAGGTCCACGATCGTGCCGAAGGTGCCCAGGGTCGAGATGGGCTCCTTGATCCGGGCGCCGGGCGGGATCAGCCGGGGATAGCGGATGGCCATGGGCACCCGCAGGTCTTCCTCGTACATGGGCGAGACGTGCCCGAAGGCGCCGTGCTCACCCACCAGCTCACCGTGGTCGGCCAGCACCACGAAGACGGTGTTGTCCAGCGTGCCCCGCTGGCGCCAGGCGTCCAGCACGCCCCCCAGCAGGGCGTCGGTGTACAGCACGCCGCCGTCGTACATGTCGACGATGGGCTGGTGCACCCGTTCGAACTCCTCGTCGCTGAGCTGGCGGCCGAACTGCACGCCGAAGGAGATCTGGCCCACGGTGCGCAGCTCGCTCAGCGGCAGATCGGTGTAGGCATCGCGGTACTCGGGGGGCAGCTGGTGGAAGGGCCAGTGGGCCTCCAGGAAGTTGACGAAGACGAAGGCCGGCGGCGCATCGGCGGGCCGCTGGTCCATCCAGTTGTGGATGTTGTCCACCACCTGGCCGCTGCCCTTGTCGTCGGCGGTGGAGAGCCCCAGGGTGTCCACCAGCCGGTAGATGAAGGAGAACCCCCGCCCGCCGGCGCCGGTGATCCAGGCCTGGTCCGACCAGGCGAAGCCGCGGGTCAGCCCGAAGCTGGGGCTGATGAAGGTGTTGGCGGTGAAGCAGCGGGTCTCCCAGCCGGCCTGGCCCATCACCTCGGCGATGGTGGGCAGGGTGTCGTCGAGGTAGCGGGTCTCGCCGTGGGCGTTGTGGGTGGAGGGCAGGGTCCCGGTGAACAGGGACGCATGGGACGGCAGGGACCACGTCGACGGCGCCGTGGCCTGCTCGAACAGCACCCCCTCGGCGGCGAAGGCGTCGAAGACGGGGGTGGTCTGGCGCTCGTAGCCGTAGGCCGACACATTCTGGGCCCGCACCGTGTCCAGCACGATGAACACCACGTCCGGTGCGCCGGGGGGCGGGGTGGCGTTGGCCGGGTCCGGCGTCATCTCGTACCCGCCGCTGGCCTTGTGTTTGATCACCGGGATGGACAGCAGGATCACGGGCGTCAATGCACACGCCGCCGCCACGATCCACAGCCGCTTGCGGGCGATGCGCGCCCCCGCCGCGTAGAAGGCGAGCCCCACCAGGGAGGGGGCGAGCCACATGGCCACCTTGGTGGGGTCCACCGCCACCCAGCGCTCCAGGCCGATCCACACCACGGTCATCGCCAGCGGGTGCAGCAGCGCCCCGCGCTTATGCAGGAACAGGGGGCTCAGCAGCAGCCCCACCACCACGGCGATGGGGGCTTCCATCAAGATGGTCTTGGCGGCGAACCAGGTCATCGGCGGCATCTTCATGATCAGGATCAGGCCGATGCCCTGGGCCAGGTGGATGATGCCCACGGCCAGGCCGAAGCCCAGCCCGGATTTGAGGCCATCCAACAGCATCTTCAGCACGGTGCTCTTCGACATGCAGTTTCCCGTTTGTCGGGGCGTTCTCACCCCATCCTGTTACACGCGCCCAAGGTAACAGGGGTTCCAGGGGAGTCCAAGGACGAAGGGGAGGTGCCGCGCCCATCCCGATAAACCCCGGCGGGAGCGTTGGGATAAGATCGACAGGTTCGAAGAGGGGTATCGCACGGTATGTCTGATGAATGGCCGGATGGGGAAGGCCGCAATCAGCCTCCATCCGCGGAGGACGAGTTCACCGGTGCGCCCACCCAGCAGCTCCACTCCGATCCCCACACACTCGGCGCCGCCGGGGACTCCCTGATCAAGCCCAGCACCGTTCCGCCCGGTACGCAGGTCGGCCACTACAAGGTGCTGCGCCTCATCGGCCGCGGCGGGATGGGCGAGGTCTACCTGGCCCGGGACACCCGCCTGGGGCGCAAGGTGGCCCTCAAGGTGCTGCGCCCCGGCGCCATCGGCTCGCGGGACGCCGCCGAGCGGTTCATCTTCGAGGCCCGGGCCACGGCGCGGTTCAACTTCCCCCACATCGTCACCATCTTCGACGTCAGTGAGTTCGAGGGCCGGCCGTACGTGGCCCTGGAGTACCTGGAGGGCCAGAGCCTGCGCCAGCGCCTGCAGGAGGAGCGGCTAGGCATCACCGAGTCGATCCGCATCGCGCTGGCCGTGGCGGAGGCGCTACAGGAAGCCCACAAGCACCTGATCCTCCACCGGGATCTCAAGCCCGGCAACGTGATGATCCCCCGGGACGGCCGCATCCGGGTGCTGGACTTCGGGCTGGCCAAGGCCGTGGCCGAAGAGGCCCCCGCCGGCGAGGAAGCCGTAACCGTGGAGCGGCCGGCCGTCAGCGAGGACGACGCCACCCTGGAGGTGTTCCAGACGCGGGTCGGCGGGGTGCGCGGGACACCCGCGTACATGGCCCCCGAGCAGTGGGAGGAGCAGCCTTGCACCACGGCCACGGACATCTGGGCCCTGGGCTTGCTGCTGTGGGAGATGATCGCCGGGCGCCACCCCTACCCGGGCCTGTCGGCCTACCAGCTGTTCCTGCAGATCTGCCGCGACCAGCCCATGCCTTCCCTCGACGTGGACGCTCCGCCGGCCCTGGCGCGGCTCGTGGACGGCTGCCTGGCCAAGGCCCCAGCAGACCGGCCCGTGATCACCGAGGTCATCGAAACCCTCCAGGATCTCCTGGCCGGTAGCGCCAAGCCGAGGGATCTGGAGCGGTCGCCGTTCAGGGGGTTGCTGCCGTTCAACGAGCAGCACGCCGAACAGTTCTTCGGGCGCGAGACGGAGATCGCGACCTTCCTGGAACGGTTGCGGGAAGAACCCTTGCTGCCGGTCGTGGGGCCCTCCGGCGCCGGCAAGAGCTCCTTCGTCCAGGCGGGCATCATCCCCCGGCTGCTGGAGCAGGGCCGCTGGACGGTCATCAAGATGAGGCCGGGCAGCGCCCCGTTCCGGACCCTGGCCGCCCGGCTGCTGTGGGGATGGGGCGGCGGGAGCCGGGGCCGCCCGTCCGAGTCCCTGGTGGCCAGCGCAGCCAGCACGGCCGGGCCGGAGGGGGACGGCAGGGCGGCCTCGTTGGCGCCGGATCTGGACGAGGCGGAGCAACAGCTGGCGCGGGAGCTGGCCGCCTCGCCGGCGAGCTTGGCCCTGCGGCTGGGGCAGATCGCGGACCGGGAGAGCAGCCGCCTGTTGTTCTTCATCGACCAGCTGGAAGAGCTGTACACCCTGGTGGAGGACAAGGCGCAGCGCGACGCATTCCTCGGGGCCATCTGCCAGGCCGCAGACGATCCCCAGGGGCCGGTGCGAGCCATCTTCACGTTGCGGGACGATTTCCTGGGCCGGATGGCCCTGGGGGCCTCGCGGCAGGCGCTGAGCCAGGTGTCCGTGCTGGGCAGCCCCGCCCCCTCCGGCATCGCCGAGATCCTCACCCGTCCCGTGCGTGCAGCGGGGTACGGGTACGACGATCCGGGCCTGGTCCCCGCCATGATCGAGGCGGTGAAGGACGAACCCGCTGCCCTGCCCCTGCTGCAGTTCACCGGGCGGGTGCTGTGGGAGCGGCGGGACACCAAGAAGCGCCTGCTCCTGGAGGCGGTCTACGACGAGATCGGCGGCGTCGAGGGGGCCCTGGCCCATCACGCCGAGGCGTTACTGGAGGCGTTGCCGGCCGAGCGGGTGCGCGTCGCACGCCAGATCTTCATGCGCATGGTGACGGCGGACAAGAAGCGCACGATCGTCGCCCGTTCGGTGCTGTTGGCCGAGCTGGAGCCGGACGCCCGTTCGGTGCTGGATCACCTGGTGTCCGGGCGGCTGCTGCTGGCCCACAAGGCGTCGACGGCATCGCCGAGCGTGGACTCCGGTTAGGCGGCGCCGTCCAGTTCACCCGCCGGCGACGAGGACTCGGAGCTGGAGCTGGTTCATGAGTCGTTGATGTTCAACTGGCCGCGGCTGGCCCGCTGGATCGACCACGACCGCGAGGAGATGGCCTTCCTGGCCGAGGCAGGCCAGTCGGCGGCTCTGTGGGAGGCCCGGGGCTGCCGGGACGAGGAGGTGTGGCAGGGGGACGCGCTGAGGGACGCCCTGCGGCGCGCCGAGTCCGTGCCTGCGCTGCCGGATGGGGTGCAGCGGTTCCTGGCCACGGGGGTGGCCCTGCGGCAACGCCAGACGCGCCGTAAACAGCTGCTCGCCGCCGGGGTGGTGCTGGCGGTCGTCGCCACGATGCTGTTCCTGGCGCTGCAGGTGCGCGTGGCCCGCACCCAGCGTGCCCGAGCGGAACAGCAGCGGGCCGAGGTCCAGCTGGAGGGGGCGCGGGCCGCCCTGCTGCAAGACGACCAGCTGGAAGCCCGTGCCAAGCTGCGTTCGGCCATGCAGACCGCCGACTCCCCGCTGGCCCGGACCCTGTGGTGGCAGTTGCAGCATGACCACCAGCTGTGGACCAAGCAGCTGGGCTCGGTGGTGTACAACCTGGCCTTCTCACCGGACGGCGAGACCATCGCCGCGGCCTGCCAGGATGCCACGATCCACCTCATCGACAGCCGGACCTGCGCCATGCGCGTGTTGCGTGGCCACGAGGATCAGGCCTATGCGGTGGCCTTCTCACCCGACGGCCGTCAGCTGGTGTCGGGCACCATCTCGGGCCAGCTGGGGTTGTGGGACCTGAGCGACAAGAGCGTCCAGTTCCGCGATACCGGGGCGCCCATCGTGCGCGATGTCACCTTCAGCCCGGACGGCCGCCAGGTCGCCGCCGCTTGCGAGGACAACCGGGTGCGCATCTGGGACCTGGATGGCGACGGGGAGCTACGGGTGCTGGAGGGCCACACCTCCATCGTGCGCGCCGTGGACTACAACCCGGCGGGGACGGTGCTGGCCTCCACCGGCACGGACCACAAGCTCCGACTCTGGGATCCGGACACGGGCCAGGCCCTGCGGGTCATCGCCGCCCACAAGCTCGATACCCTGGGCCTGGATTTCAGCCCGGACGGACAGGCCGTGGCCACCGCCTCCTACGACGGCGATATCCACATCTGGGACGCCCTCGGTGGAGAGCGGCTGCGCAGCTTCCGCAGCGAAGGCGCTGGGCGCTTCTTGCGATCGGTCCAGTTTTCGCCGGATGGCAGCCAGCTGGTCCTCACCAGCGCCGATCACGGCGTGCGCTTGCTCGATGCGGTTACCGGCGAGGAGCTGCGGCGGTTCGAGGGGCACACCGAGGACGTGCGCGCGGCGGTGTTCAGCCCGGACGGGCGCACCCTCGCCAGCGGCGGGCCGGACGGCACGGTGCGGCTGTGGGACCTGAACACGGACATACGCAGGCCGGTCAACCGCGGCCACCTGTCAGCGGTCTACGACGTGGCCTTCCATCCGGACGGCGCAACGCTTGCGTCGGGTAGCGCCGACGGCACGGTGCGGCTGTGGGACGCGGTCTCCGGGGAGCAGCTGCGGGTGATCGAGGGGCATGACTCCACCGTGGAAGGGGTGGATTTCAGCCCGGACGGCAGCCTGCTGGCGTCGGCGAGCTACGACCAGACGATCCGGCTGTGGGACGCGGCCAGCGGCTCCATCGTGCGCGCGCTGCGGGGGCACACGGGGGCGGCGTGGTCGGTCCTGTTCAGCCCGGACGGCTCCCGGCTGGCCAGCGCCGACATCGCCACATCCGTACGGCTGTGGGACGTGGCGACGGGCACCCAGCTTTTATCCCTGGCCGGCTCGGCCCATCGGGGAGGGATCAGCTTCAGCCCCGATGGCACGACCCTGGCCACGGGGCGCAGCGGTAGCCACATCTACCTGTGGGACGCCCTCACGGGAGAAGAACGCCGCGTCCTGAGCTGCGGGCCGTCTTACAACCGTTACCACGTGCGCTACGGCCCCAGCGGGCGGTTCCTGGCCTCCCACAGCCCCGACGCTCTGGTCCTGTGGGATCTGCAGGAAGACGACTGCCGGGTCATCGGAGACCACGAGGCCCGCATCAACGCCATCGACTACCACCCGGACGGCCACCGCATCGGCGTGGCGAGCTCGTCCGGTGAGGCGTTCGTCCACGATCTGAACGACGGCACCGTCACCCCCGTCGAGGGCCATAACGCTGAACTCAACCGCGTCCGGTTCAGCCCCCGGGGCGAGCTGCTGGCCACCTCGTCCGACGACGGCACGGTGCGCCTGTGGCATGCGGATAGCGGCATCCCCTACTGGCACACCTCGGCTCTGCTCCCGTCTCCCCCCGAAGTGCTGACCCACCGGGGCTGGGAGCGGCCGGGAGAGATGGGCGACGGTGCGGATCCACGCGGGGCATCCGCCGGAGCGGCCTGGCGCCGATCCCTGGAGGCCCAGGCGCGCACCGCTTCGCTCTCGGAGGACGGACGGTTGCTGTGCCAGCAGACGCACGGCGGGGCGCTGGAACTCTGGGATCCGGCGGCCGACACCAAGCTGCAGACCCTGTCCTTGCCAGGCCTGACCCGGATCCTCGCGGTCCCGGACGGCTGCGTGGCCCTCACCGCAGCAGGTGCGCTGAGGCTGGCCCGCTCCGACGGTTCGGTCCACTCCATGGCCGACGGGGTGACCGCCATCGCCTGGGATCGGGGGGAGCTGCTCTATGCGGCCGAGCGCCTTATCCTGGCCGACGACCTGTCTGGGGGCTCGCAGGTGAGCTACCCCGCCGATGTCGGGGTGACGGCCATGGCGCGCACGGGCTCGTGGATCGTGGCGGGCTACCGCGAAGGGGTGATCGAGGCGGTCCCGCTGTCCCCAGACCCACAGCGGCGCTCGTTCAGCTTCGACGACGTGCCGTCGAGCCGGGTGATGCGCATCCTCCCGGGCCCTGGGAACACCGTCATCGCCGGGTACGCCAATGGCCTGCTGGGCCTGTGGAGCCTGGACGATGGCATGTGCCTGTACGAGGAGCGGCTACACGGCCCGGTGACGTTCCTGCAGATCGTGGACGGTGAGCTGCACGCCGCGACGGAGTTAGGGGATCATCTGGCGCTGGATCTGGGCATCTTCGACGAGGACTACTGCGAGTTGATGCAAGCCGTGTGGCGGGAGATCCCGGCGGTGTGGGAGGACGGTGGGCCGCAGGCCAAGCCCATCCCCTCCGGCCATGTCTGTACGCCCTGAGGTGCCCTACCTCAACACCGCACGCCGCCAGGCGCGCTTCTCGATGCGCCGCACGTTGGGTTCGTCTTCGAGCAGGCGCAGGTAGCGGCCCAGCAGCTGTAGCTCGTCGTCCTCTGCCTCCCCCTCGTACCCACGCACCTGGATCAGGTTGCCGTAACTGCGGGCGTACACGCTGGGGGAGTCGTCGACGACGAGCACCCGCTCCAGCGCGAAGCCCCAGCGCTTGACCTTCTTGAGGTTCTTGAACACCTGCTGCTCGCCGGTCTCCGGGATGTTGCGATGGGTGCAGCGCCTGCGGGACCACAGGAACTCCAGCTCCATGTCCTCGGGGAAGATGTTTTCCACCACGCAGCTCGCGTAGGTCGGATCGGCGGATGTCCACACCGCTACCGAGAAGACCTCCTTGAGACCATCGAGGAAATCGGCTAGCCCGGGCCGGCGGTAGATGAGATACGGTCCGCAGCAGAAATCCGGCGGGCGATCGAGCGGCGTCTCCGTCCCGTGGATCAGGGTCTCGTCGAGATCGAGGATGACCAGCAGAGGTTGCATTCCGCCGGGCAACCTATCACACCTCCCCCAGTGCCCGGAGCAGCCCGTCGATGGGTGCGGCGATCCCATGGATGCCGTTGGCGCGGCGGGATACCACCGCGTTGACGCCGATGACCTCACCCGCGTCGTTGACCACGGCGGCCCCGCTGGTGGCCCGCAGGCCGATGGTGGGGTTCTTGTATTTGAAGAGGATGCCGCTGGGATCGGCCTCGATGACCGTGCCGCGGTGCAGGTGGCGGGACGCCGGCGCGCCGCTGGCCGCTCGGGCCAGCAACCACACGGTGTCGCCGGCCTGCGGTGTGGTGCCGGCGAGGGTGAGCCGCGGCGTCGCCCCGTCATCGGACACCATGAAGGCCGCGTAGTCCGCCGTGGCGTCTAAGCCCGCGGCCGGCCGGGCGTCGGGCAGGTAGACCGCCCTGCCCCCCTGGATCACGAGCGCCTCGAAGGGGGCATCGTAGGCCTGGGCCGACAGGATCCGGTCCGGTAACTCGGCGGCCGGAATGACCGCCGGCAAGCCCCCGGGTGGCCCGAAGAGGTGCTGGGCGGTGATCATCAGCGTCCCTCGGGAGTCGTCCTCGATGAGGAACGCGGTCCCGGCGGCGTAGGTGCCGCCCGCTGTTTCGAAGGAGGGCCGCAGCACCGCGTCGGCGCCGACGTCCGGTCTGGAGCTACAACCCAGCGCGAGCAGACCCAACAGGATCGTCAGGGCAGCGCGGCGAGGGGGGATCATCGCGGCCCGGTGCTCTTGGCGTAGCTGGCCCGGTGCATGTCGGTGATGCGCACGGTGATGTCGCACCGCATGGAGGCCGTGGTGGCCGCAAAGTACGGCTCGATGACCCGCAACACGGACGCGGCGATCCGGGCCTTGGTCTCGTCGTCCCGCCCGGCGAAGATGCTCACGTTCATCGCCACGAACGCCCGGTCGCTAGCCCCGTCGCCGACGGCGTATTGCTCGTGGACGATGGCCCGGCTCTTGATGGCGTCCAGGGCGAACAGGCCCGTGCCGGCCAGGGCCTGGTTCACATCGGCCAGCAGCGCCCGCAGGTCCGGCGGGTCGATGACGTTGTTTGAGTACTCCAGCAGGCAATGGGGCATGGTGTGGGCTCCGGATCTGCGATCAGTCACAACCCGGGAAAGAACCCACGTACTGGATCTTGTAATCGGGGAACGAGCTGACCATCTGGACCTTGTAGTCGGGGAAGGATCCCACCAGCTGCCACTTGCCCGGGGCGTCCGGGAAAGCCCCCACCAGCTGGACGCGGATGTCGGGGAAGGCGGACACCGACTGCACCTTCACGTCCGGGAAGCTGTCCACCATCTGGATCTTGCCGTACAGCTGGCACTTGTCCGGCACCCCGTCGGCCCAGGCCTGCTGGCAGGTCTCCAGCTCCAGGGCAAACTGGGCCTTCTTGTCCGGCGCTGCCGGCTCGACGAGCACGGCCGGTTTGATGAAGAAACAGGCGACGAAGACCACCAGCGCGGCGAGCAGGCGAATCGGTCGTGTCATGGCAGGAACCCTCCCAGGCCTTGTGTTGCGATGTTAGCACCATCCCCGGGACGGATATTCCGCCGCAGGTTGGCAACCAACTGGACGTGCTGGAAGCTCGGATATTCTTTCTCACAACATTCGGGGCCTAGGCCATGGGAGAACCCCGGTCAGGGGCACCCCATCACCAGGACATCGTCACAGCACTCGTATTCGACCTCACAGTTCAGTAGCTCGCCGTTGTGGTACTCACAGACGCACGAGTTCTGGCCGTCGGTGAGGCAGGCGGTCGAGAAGGCGTAGCCGGAGGACGTCGTGCAGCTGCTCATCCAATCCTGGGTGGCCTCCAGCGAATCACCGTCCTCGATCAAGCCACAGTCGTTGACCACATCGCAGGTGGCTTCTGTTTGGGTACACGCCGTGCCGCTCGACAACGCCAACAACAACATGCTGACACCCAGGAAACGACTGGAACGCACGCAACTCTTTTTTGTCACTTGAACCCCCATCAGCGCCCGATAACCCTACGCTCAAGATAGCACGGCTGCGTGCGGGGCCACGCCCATCCCGCTGCGGTCGTCGCGAAGGTCCCTCCCGGATCCCGATCCATCACTTCAGCAAGACGATGTGGGGCTGGGCCTTGGTGCCGCTGGAGGCCTCGCCGTAGCGGCCCGAGAGCTGGATGAAGTACTCCACGCGGGTGGCGTCAGGCCCCTGCCAGTCCCCTGCAGCGATGGTGGCCGTCACCGTGCCGTGGGCCCCGACATAGAGCTTCTCGACCCAGTCGCCGCCGGGCACCGCACGGTAGGACAGCGTGCACATGGTGCGCACGTCCGGTTCGATGGTGAAGGCCACGACGATGTCGCTGCCCCGCGCGTGGCTGGTGACGGGCCGGTGGCTCAGCTGCAGCACCACGTCTTGCGGTTCCGTGGTCTCCTCATCCGGCGGATCGGGGGGTGGGGTCGCCGCCTCTGCGGGTGTGGGATCGGGGGGGGGCACCGCCTCCGCGGGTGTGGGATCGGGGGGGGGCTCCACCGGTTCGGCCGGTGTGGCGTCCCCCGCCGTGGTCGGCTCCACCTCTGCGGGTGTGGGGTCGGCCCCGTCCGCTGTCGCACCGTCCGACTCGTCGTCTGGAACGTCCGGCAACGTCTCCCAGCTCTCAATCCCCACCGCGTGGAACAACGGGTGCCGTAGGCCAGGGACCACCATGACGACACCCACGGCGATCACCAGCACGGCGATGATCACCATCCACGGCCGCACAGCACCGCGGCGCCCATCGTCGAGGGCGGCGCGGTCCCGGGAGGGGTTGGGGCCGACGATGCTCTTGGTCTGCCACTCGGCGGGGTCCGGATCCCCGCTGGGCAACGAGGCCGAGGCACTCGCCTCTTCGGGCTCGGCCGCCTTCTGGTTGGCGAGGGTGCTCTCCTCGGGGGCCTCGGCCTCGGCCACGGATTCGGCCTTGGCCTCTTCGCCGGATTCCTCGTCGTCGTCCCAGAACTTGGTGATCGGAGCGGCCTCGAACTCGCCGGACTGCAGGATCAGGATTTCGTTGGCCTCGTCCACGAGCTTGGCGACCAGCTCCTCGCCGAAGGGCGGTGGCTTGATCTCCCGCAACCCCTTGACCAGCTCGCCACCGTTTTGGAACCGCTGGGCCGGATCCGGCATCAGGCAGTTTTCCAGCACGGGCACCAGATGGGGGAAGCGAGAACGGGCGGCCAGCAGGGCGTCCCCCACGTCCGCTTCCTTCACGCGCTTCATGATCCCCTGGAACGTGCTGGCCTCGAAGACGGGCCGTCCCACGATCAGCTGGAGGATCGTCGAGCCGAAGGAGAAGACATCGGACGCCTGGCTGATCTCCACGCCGCTGGCTTGCTCCGGGGACATGTACAGGGGCGATCCACGGGGGCCATCGACGCCAAGCGTGGTGTACAGATCGGTGGCAAAGCGGGTGATGCCGTAGTCGGTGAGCTTGGCCTGGCCGGCCTCGGACAGCAGGATGTTGCCCGGCTTCATGTCCTGGTGCACGGCGTTGATCTGCTGGCCTTCGTGGGTGGCGGAGTGCAGGGCGTCCAGGCCCCGCGCCGTCTGCATGGCGATCTCGACGATCATCTGGTCGTTGATGGGGGTCGAGAGGTCCCGGACCGTTTCCAACACCTCGGCCAGGTTGGGCCCGTTGATCAGCTCCATGGCAATGTACAGGCGATTGCCGATCCGGCCGCACTCGTAGAATTCCACCAGATTGGGATGGCGGATCTGGGCGCCCAGGCGGGCTTCGTTGAGGAAGCTCACCGTGTTGGGCTCGTCCGGGCGGGTGACACGCCGCTTGAGGATCTTCAGCGCGACTTGCTTGCGGAAGCCGAACTGGCCCTCCAGCTCCGCCGAATACACCGTGGCGAAGGTGCCGCGTCCGATGACGCGCTCCAGGCGATAATTGCCGAACATGAGCGGGCGGGAATCGGAATTCCCTGGGTCGACCACGTTGGCTTCCGGGTCGTGAGACTCCATCAAGCGCCTCAGTTTATCGCACTGGAGACGGTCTTTCGATGAGTCCGTTCAACAGTTTGCAATTCTGAGGCCAAGCGGCCCTACTCGTAGACCTTCTCTTCCGCGCCATCGATGGCCATCGCGTCTGCTTCCAGGTCTCGGCCCGCGGGCTCGCTGCTCAGGATCTCGTCGAACAGCTCGTGCTGGATCAACAGGTCCATGATCTCGTTGGAACCGGTCCAGATCATGGGCAGCCGGGCGTCACGCAGCATACGTTCGATGGGGTAGACGGTGGTGTAGCCGATGCCGCCGAGCACCTGCATGGCCGTGTTGATGACATCCCAGGCTGTGCGGGTGGCGAATTTCTTGGCCTGGCTGACCAGCCGGCGGGCGTCGGCACCGGAGTCGGCAGCGACTGCAGCGGTATGCACGAGGGAGCGGGCAGCGTCCAGCTGGGTGACGGCCTCGGCCAGCTGGAAGCTGACCCCCTGGAAGCGACGGATCGGTTTGCCAAACGCCTTGCGGCGGTCGGCGTAGCGCACGGCGATCTCCAGGGCCGCGCCAGCGGGGCCGATGGAGCCGGCCGCCGAGGTCATGCGTTCGGGGACCATCATGCGGTTGAAGATGGCCGCCCCGCCGTGGAGCTCGCCCACCAGGTTTTCGGCCGGGACCTCGATGCGCGGGAAGGAGATGCGGGCCGTGCCCCCGCCGCGGGTGCCCATCAGCCCGAACAGATAGTCCACTTCGACGCCCATCTCCCGGTCCACCAAAAAGGCGCTGATGGCCCGGTGGGCCTTGGCGTCGTCATCGCCGGTGCGGGCGTAGACCAGGAAGTAGTCCGCCCCCTCGCCGCCGACGATGAAACGCTTGGCGCCCTCCAGCACGAAGTGATCGCCTTGCTGGGTAGCCCGGCAGGTGGCCCCAAAGAAATCGCTGCCGCCGCGGGGCTCGGTGAGGGCCTCGGCGCAGAACTTGCGCCCCTCCAGCGTGGGCCGCAGGTAGCGTTCCTTCTGATCGTCGGTTCCGAACCGGTTCAGCGCCTCCCCCACGATGCTGGGGAGCGAGTACAGGCAGCCCAACGAGCTACCCAGCACGCCGATCTCCTGGAGCACGGCGGTCTCCTCGACCCAGCCCAGCCCCTTGCCGCCCCATTCGACGGGGAAGCGTAGGCCCAACAAGCCGGCGGAAGCGACGGCCTCCACGTACTGGTGGGGATAGCGCACCTCGTCCCGGTCCATCTGGCGCAACAGTTCGGGGTCCACCTGGTCGCGCACGAAGGCACGGGCTTCGTCGCGCAACGCGCGCTGGGATTCGGTCAGCAGGATGTCGAGCATGGGTCGGTCCTCTAGGGGAAAGGATCTGGGGGCCTATTCGACGAGGTCGTCGGTCTCCAGATCAGCGGGGTTGGTCTGCAGGGCCTCGCCGGGCTCCGTGTAGCTGTCGGTACCGCTCATGACGAAGTCACCCTGGGCGTAGATCGACGAGCCCCCTTCGGAGAGGCCGTTGTCGGCGCCGGCGGTGTTGCCGCTGATCTCGGCGGTGACGCTTTCGATGAGGATGCCAGCGCGGGCCGAGCCGGTGATGGTGTTGCCGGTGAGCAGGGACTGGTAGCTGGATGGGAGGTTGTCGTTGGTTCCCTGGGAGATGACGATCCCGTCGCCGGTGTCGGCGGCCTGTTCCGGCACGCCGCTGGCGGCAGTGGCATCCACGGACAGGCCGTCCAGTTCCAGGTACAGGCTGCAAAGCGAATAGACGCCGGCGTCGCTGTTGCCCGCCAGCGAGCCGCCGGTGATGGTAGCGGTGGACAGTTCCTGCAGCTGGATCCCACGGCCGTAATAGCCGTCCGAGTCCGGGGCCGTGTCCTCCACGGAGACGTCCTCGAAGATGACATTGGCGAAGTGGCACAGGATGCCCACACGGTGGGCACCCCAGACGCCGCCGCCGGTCATGGTGGCGGTGGAATCCTGGAAGCTGATGCCGTAGCCGTATTCGGTGCCGTCGTTGTCGGTCTCCACCACGGGGTCGTGGACCTCGACGTTGGTCAGGGTGGCGATGGTGTCGGTACCGCCGATGATGACCCCCAGGCGGCCGCTGCCGGTGACGTGCACCGACTCGATCTCCGCTTCGGCGCCGCCCCAGACCCACAGGGCACGCCGGCCCCCTTCGAGGCCGAGCCCGGCCAGCCTGACGCCCGTGGACTCGGTGACCTTGATCACCCATTCGGTGCTGTCCGCCGCCTCCACGATGGTCTCGGTGGGGGAGCAGCCTTCGATGGATAGGCCGCTGTCGGTGGGATCGCCCAGCTCCTGGCCGGACAGGTTCAGTGAGGCGGCGAAGGTACCCGGCCCCACGGCGATGCGCCGGGGCTGGCCCGCTTCTCGGGACAGGGTCACCGCCGCGCCCAGCGTGGCCAGCGGAGCGTCCCCCGAGCCGTCGCCGGCGTCGTCTCCGTCGGCCCGCACGTGGATGGCGTCCTGGCCGTCGGTGATGAAGCCCCAGCCGCCGTCCCCGCAGGGCGGCTCGACGGGGGGGGCGGAATCGTCGTCGTCCATGGTGTCGTCGTCTGCGGCGTCGTCGTCGTCGTTACCGCTACATCCGAAGGTGAGCACGGCGAGTAGCAGCCAGCTCAGCGCGAGGGTATTCCTCATGGTCGTTCCCCTGGGAAGTGAGGGACCAGGCTACCAGATGCGTGGAGGATCGGTCAGATTTCCTTCGACAGGCGGATACGATCCTCCACCGCCTCGGCCTTGTCGGCTTGCCGGAGTGCGGTCCACTGGTCGCCGGCCAGCTGCAAGGCCTGCAGGGAACGCTCGGTCTCGCCGAGGCCCGAGGCCAGTTCGCTCGCCAGCTCGGCCGGCCAGGCGATGTCCTGATCCACCGCCCCTGTCTCGTCGAGCAGGGTGATGGCCTCGGTCATGTGATCGTCCCACTCGCGCCAGTTCCCGGCGTGCGCCGAACAGGGCAGCAGCGCCACGTGGAAGTACCCCAGCAGGTGCCGTTGACCCAGGGCGCGGACGGTGACAATGCCCTCTTCGAGGATCGACTGCGCCTCCAAGTACGTCTTACGCTTGAGGTTGAGCAGGCCCCGGTTGAGCAGCGGCACGGTGCGCTCGGGTGATCCCACCCTCTCCAGCATCTCCTCGGCGTTTTCGTACTCCTGCTCGGCTTCGGGCAACCTGTCTTGTTGCCGGAGGATCTCGGCCAGAGAGTTGTGCGTGTGGGCGATGCCGAACCTGTTGCCCATCTCCTGGAACAGCTCCAGAGCACGCCTCAGATAGTCGCCCCCTTGCTCCAACTCACCCATGGCCGTGTGGTTATTGCCGATCTCGGTGAGGCCGTCCGTCATGCCCTGGCGGTTTTGCAGCTCGTCGAAGATCTCGTAGGCCTCCTGGGAGTTCTCGAGCGCCCGTTCCGGATCCCCGAGCATGCGATTGACGATGCTCAGGTGCAGGATGGAGCGGGCCTCTTCCAGCCGGTCCCCCGCCCGCAAGGCTTCCATCTGGGCTCGCACCAGGACCGTCTCGGCGAGCCCCAGATCCCCCTGTTTCCACAGGGTCATGGCCTGGTAGCGCAGCGCGCTGGG
Organism: uncultured Rickettsiales bacterium; assembly: GCA_964504165.1. Taxonomy (GTDB): domain Bacteria; phylum Myxococcota_A; class UBA796; order UBA9615; family CAYRNR01; genus CAZDDH01. The sequence continues at coordinate 19,362 of CAZDDH010000042.1, forward strand.
ATAGATCGTCTTCCACCGGTTGCGTCGCGCCTTTTCCGCCGTCTGGGCGGCCAGGTGCCCCGCGTCCTTGAACTGCCCCAGCCCCAGCTGGGCGCGGATGCGGCCGATCCAACCCAGGCCCCACCGTTCGTCCCTGGGGCGTACGTCCAGCGACCGCATGATCTCGTCCCGCCGGTCCAGCAGCTCCAGGGCCTTGCGGTAGTCGCTGGTGTCCAGCCGCTCGCGGGCGCCGAGCATCAGCGGCTCCAGGCTCTGTTCCAGCTCCTGGGCCTCCACCAGGTGCTGGCCGATGCGCTCCATGCGCCCCCGGACCTCCGGCGAGTCGCCCAGCATCTCGGCGCAGGCGCGGTTGACCCGGGTCCAGAAGCCATCCTCCATCGCGTCTTGCTGGATGGACTCGCGCAGCATGCCGTGGCTGAAGGCCCAGCCGTTGTCCCGGGGCTCGGCCAGGTGGTCGGCCAGCAGCGTCTCCACCACCCCCATCGAGAACTCGATGCCCAGGGTCCGGCAGGCGGACTGCCATTCGGCCCGGTCCACCTCCAGGCCCAACGCAGCGGCGACCTGCAGCGCCCGTTCGGTCTCCCCGGGCTGGCTGGCCAGCACCCGGGAGAGGCGCGCCTGCCACATGGCGTAGATGGTCGGCGGGACGGCGGCCAGCTCGCCTCTGGTCAGCACGAATCCGGTGCGGCCGACCTGCAGCACGCCGCGGCTGACCCAGTCCCCCACCAGCTGCACCGCGAACAACGGGTTGCCGCCGGTGCGATCCCGCACCTGCTCGGCCAGCGGGCCCTCCAGCCGCAGCAGCTGGCTCACCAGCTCCTCCTGGTCGGTGCCGGCCAGGGGGCCGATCTCCCGCTCATCGGTCACGTCGTGCCGGGTCAGCTCGCGCACCAGCTCCAGCTCCAGCGGCCGGCGCTGGAGGATCTCTTCCCGTGCTGTCAGCAGGATCAGCAGCGGCAGGGGCTGTTCGTCCTGGGTGCTGAGGATGTGCTGGACGAAGCCCAGGGTATCGCTGCCCCATTGCACGTCTTCGAGCACGAGCACCACCGTGCGTTCCTTGCACAGCAGTTCGAGGAAGCGACGGAAGACGATGTGGCGTTCGGCCGGGGTCGCGGCGGCGTCCTGGGTCTCCCCGACGATGAAATCGGTCAGCGCCATACGGTCGTAGCGGTCCGTGATGCCGTGGAGGGCGAGGACCTTGTCCACGCGGCGCTGCACGCTCTCCTGGCCCAGGCCGAAGCAACGCAGGTGGCGGGCCACCATCGGCGGTATGCCATGGCGCGGCCCCGGGATGGGATTGTGTTCGGCGCGCAGCAACGTGGTGACGGCACCCACCTCCATCGAGCGCTCCCCCATCCAGCGGGCCAGCCGCGATTTGCCCACGCCGGCCTCCCCACGCAGGAGCACCGCCTGGGCGCGGCTGTTCCGGTGCACATCGATGAGGCGGTCCCAGATGTGGTTCCGCTCGTCCACGCGGTCCACCATCGGGACCGTCCGCCACTGGTACAGGCCCATGCCGGTGCCGATGAGGGACATATTGGCCTGGGGCTGGGCCTTGCTGTGCCAGGTCTCGGGGATCGGTGCTGGCCTGGGGGGGACCACCTCGACGGTCTGGGCGGCGTTGGCCTGGGGCTCGTCATCGGGCAGCGGGCGCCTTCCCCGCTCCTTCCAGTCCTCGTCCGACAGGCGCTCGGTGGGCTCGTTGAGCGCCAGGGTGGTCATCTCCGAGGTGAACTTCGAGGTGCTGAACCGCTCCTGGCCGACCATCGCCGCCAGCGCATACGCCGCATCGGCGGCACAGCGGAAGCGGTCCCGGGGCTTCTTTTCGAGCAGGCGGAGCACCCAGCCCGCGTACTCGGGCGGGTACGACGAGGGCAGGGTCAGGGGAGGGGGCTCGCTGAACATGTGCTGCCCGGCAAACTCAGCGGCGGCCCTCCCGGTGAACGGCGGTGTTCCGGCGGTCAGCTGGTAGGCCATGCAGCCCAGGGCGTAGAGGTCGGTCCAGGGCCCGTGATCGCGCCAGTCCTCGAACTGCTCGGGTGCCATGAACGGCAGCGTGCCGACGATCTTGTTGTCCATGGTGGTGGAGCCCATGTCCGCCGACAGCGAGACGCCAAAATCCGACAGCTTGACCACGGGCATGCCGTCGGGGCCCGTGGCAAACAGGACGTTGTCCGGCTTGAGATCCCGGTGGATCACGCCGCGGGCGTGTGCGTGAGCCAGGGCGTCCAGCAGGGACAGCAACAGCCGGCGGATGTCCGACCAGTCGAAGACCCGTCCCCGATCCCCCAGGGATCCGCCCCCGCAGTACTCCATCACCAGATAGGGGCTGCCCGGCTCCGGCCGGTTCTCTGCGGCGGGGGACCGGCCCAGCTGCTCACGGCATTCGCGGGCGGCCTCCAGCGGTATCTCGCCGCTGTCGAAGACGATGACGATGCCCGGGTGGGTGAACTGGGCGACCTTGCGCACCTCCTCGCGGAAGTTGGCCATGTGGGTCTCACGGCCGGACAGGTGCCCGGACAGCACCTTGATGGCGACGGCCGTTCCCTGCTCTTCGTGCACCCCTTTCCACACCACCCCCATGCCGCCCCGGCCGACGAGTTCGCTGACGAGGAACGGGCCTATGTGGATCGGGGTGTCGAGGACGGTGTGGAGGCGGCTCATCCGGGGTCGCCCGCGGCTCCGCTGGACGCGGCCCGGCCGGACGCGGCCACGGCGCGCCGGGCGGCAAACTCGGCCCCCACGACCACCAGCGCCAGATCCAGCAGGACCATCAGGACGATCAGGGCGGCCAGCATGGGGATGGGCAGGTCGGCCTCGGACGTCGCCCCCAGCATGGACAGCCGGCCACCCAGCCGGACACCGCCGCCCAGCACGAACAGGTTCAGCACCGTACCCAGCCCCTGGGCCAGGACGACGGGCGGTGCGCAGATGAAGCCTCCCTGGCCCGCCCGCCCGGTGAGGTCGCGGCGGGTGGTGTGCACGTACACGGGGCCGGCGAACAGGCCGGCCGCCAGGGCCAGCAGGGGGGCCAGTGGGGGTAGCAGGATAGCGGCGGCCAGCACGGCAAGGCCGCCCACCGCTCCGACGATCAGGCTGTTTCTTGCTCCAGGATCCATGGCGAGCAGGGTACCATCTTCAAACCGGGGTGGGGCTAGTACTCACCACCCTCTTCGTCGTTGAAATCGCCGTCCGGGCCCTGGTCGTCGCGATATCCGGGCATGTCGTCGGGGTTGGGGTGGACGGGGCCCTCTTCCCGGAACTCATCCTCGTGGAAGTCGTCCTCGATGATCTCCCCTTCGACAAAATCGCCGCCCTCCATGTCCCCTTCGACAAAATCCCCGTCCCTCGGGGGCGGTAGCATATCCCGGCCGCGGGCCGTGACCCCACCCGTGCGGACGTCCCCGCTGAACTCCTGGTCCTTGCGGTCGACGCGCCCCGAGCGGCCGTCCTGCCGTTCCTCGTCCAGCTTTTGGCGCCGCTCCTCCCGCTTCTGGCGCAGCTCTTCGCGGCGCTTCTCGCGTTCGGATTCCCACTCGGCCCGCTCCTCCTCGGTCATGTCGTCCAGGCGCCGGCTCCGCCGGTTCTGGCGGTCCTCCGGATCGCGGTTGCGGCCGGCTCGGCCGCCCTTGCCCCGCACCCCGGCACGCCGCGCGCCGGTCTTGTCCTCGCGGAAGCGGGGGGACTCCAGCGAGCCGCTGAGCAGGTAGTGGTAGACGCCCTTGTCGTCCTTGTGGGCCGGGTCGTCGCCAAACTTGAACGCCAGCAGCTGGTTGAGGGTGTCGTCCAGCAGCTTGAAGCTGACCTTGAGGGCCAGGCGGCTCTTCATCAGGTCGTCCTTGAGGGAGATGTAGCCGGTGATGTCCCCCTCCAGCTTGTCGCTGCGGAACCGCGTACGCTGGACGTTGGCGCGGCCGTTCTTGATCTCCAGGAAGCCCCCGGCCTCCTCGAAGGCGGTCTCGAACCCCATGCCGTAGAAGCTGGTGCCCTCGCGGAAGGAGAGCCCGTCGAAGGAAAACGAGACTTCCCCCTCGCTCTGGGTTATGTCCTCCTGGTCCAGCTCCAGGTCGATCTCACCGTCGAAGGTGCCGCCGCCCACCACCGTCCACATCTCGCCCTGGAGCGGGAAGGCGTTGACCTTGAGTTCTTCCAGGTTCACGTCCGCGACGATCTTCTCCTCGTTGTACTGGACGTTCCCCTTGGCGTGGCCCTCGTAGATGACGCCGTCGAAGCGCACGTCGTAGTTGCCGGCCATGGCGGCCAGCGGCTTGACCTTGACCCACGTCTTGCCCATCGAGAGCAACGCTTTTGGGGGCTGGCCATCCTGGATCTGCCCCAGCTCGAGGGATTTGAAGCGCACCCCGGTGAGCCCCTTGGGCTTGGGCTTCTCGACGTCGAGGGCCATGCCCATGCGCTCCTGGGCTTCGAAGGCCAGCCGGTCTGCCACCGCGTCCGACGGGAAGCTCAGGTAGAACACCGCCAGGAAGGTGAACAGGCCCCAGGCCAGCACGCCGCCGATCTGTAGCGCGATCTTCATCGGTCAGGCCTCCAGCTTGATCTTGGAGAAGACCACGTCGATGTTGACGGAGCTGATCTCCTCGCGGTTGCGGGTGTTGGTGCGCACCTTGAGCTTGTCGACGCGCAACGGCTGGTCCGCCGACTGGATCTTGTACAGGTAGTTCACCAACTGCTCGAGGCTCACCTTCTTCATCACCACTTCATAACGGTGCTCGTCGAAATAGGTCCCTTCCTGCAGCCCCTGATCGTTGATGTTGGTGATGTTCTCGGCGATCTTCAGCTCGTCGCCGGTGCTCTCCAGGAACCCGGAGACGGAGAAGCCCTTGTACTTCTCCATGTCGGCTTGCATCTGGTCCAAGGTGGCCCGGTTCTCCGCGATGGAGCCGGTCATGTGCTGGATCAGCTCCAGGTCACGCTGCTTGGAGGCCACCGAGGCCTCCAGCTTGTTCACCCGCGACCGCACGCCGGTGACGGCAAAGTAGCCCACGAACAGGACGATGGCCGTGACCATCACCACCATCAGGCGGCGGTCCCGCCGCGACAGTGTGTTCCAGTAGGCGCCGAATTTTTCGAGCAAAGCACTCATCGCTCTACCCTCCTCATTCTTCTTCCGTCACGCCCATGGGGATCGTGAGCTCGAACTTGGTCGTACCGTCGCGGGCCTTGTCCTTGTTGTGGGCATAGGCTTCCGCGAACTTGGGGCTGCGCTTGAGCGCCGCTTCGATGTTGTCCACCGTCTCGAACTTGTCCGTGACCGCCTTGACCTGGATGCTTTCCTCGCCGATGTCCAGGTAGTTGACGTCGATCTTGGTGTCCTTGGGCACGGCGTTGGACAGGTCCCGCAGGGTGTCGAAGGCCGTGGTCTGGTTGGCCGGATCGATGGTCTCGATCATCTCGCGCATGATGTCCATCTCGCTTTGCATGATGTTCACCGCGCCGCTGGTGGTGACCAGCGCCGAGTCGGCCACCTCCGGGAAGGACTCCTTGACGGCGCCGCGCACGTCGGCCATCAGCATGGCGTCCTGGGCCTGCAGCCGGATGGCGTTGAACACCGCGACGCCCATGCCGATGACCACCAGCACGGCCACCAGCGCCACCGCGACGGCGCCGGCGCGCTGCATGCGCTGGATGTTGCGGCGGTAGGCGAACTCGCCGATGCGGAAATCCACCTGGGTGCTCTTGCCGGCGTTGAGCCCGCGCAGGGCCAGGGCGTAGGCCATGGCGTGCTCCGGCCCGGGCTCGGGCACGTCCCCCGGCGCCGGGGGCAGCGGCAGGGCCGTGAAGGCCAGCCCCAGCTCTTCGTGCAGGTGGTCCTCGAGCCCGCGTAGCTTGGCGCCGCCGCCGCACAGGTAGACGGCCTCGACCTCCAGGTCCCGCTCCTCCTCGAAGGCCACCAAGGTGGTGCGCAGCAGGGCGACGAGGGGCCGGGTGGCCTCCTGGACCGCCTGGACCATCTTGCCCACCTCCGGATCGTCCTGGTACCCGCGCAAGGTGGCGACCCGCTGCTTGTAGTCCTCCAGATCACCGGGGTCGAACTGGTACTGGCTCTCCAGCGCCGCGTCGATGTCCCGGCCGCCCCAGTCCAACGTGCGCTGCAGCAGCGGCACGCCGTCCACCAGGGCACACAGCTTGGTGCTGTGGCGGCCGATGTCCAGCAGCACGACGTTGTCTGCGTCTTCGGGTAGGAAGCGCCCCAGGTTGGACAGCACGCCGGCGTCCACGGGCAAGAAGCGGGGGTCCACGCCGATGCCGGACAGCTCGTGGAGGAAGCCGCGCAGCTCCTCCCGCCGCGCCATCGAGCACTGGATCCGGCTGCCCGGCTCGCCGTCGAGCAGGTCCGGGCCCGCCTTGAGGGTCTGGGTGTACAGGGCCACCTCGTCCAGGTCGAAGGGGATGCGCTCCTCGAGCACGCCGGGCAGGATGGCGTTGATCTGCTTGGGCTGGGTGAAGGGGACCTCCACGACCCAGGAGCTGACCTGGGACGCCCGCACGGGCACCACCACCGTCGCGTCGTCCGTGTCGATGCCGGCGAGCAGCTTGCGGGCTTCGCGCAGCTGCAGGTCCAGCAGCGTCATCCGCGGCTCCGGCTCGGCCTCCTCGGCCTCCGCCGGCTCGCCGTCGAGGGTGGTGCTGGCGTCGTCCTCCTCGACCTCGTCTTCCAGCTCGGCTTCGATCAGCTCTTCGAGCGGCAGCGCACGGGAGCGGAAGTCCACCACCTCGTAGCCGCGATAGGTGCCGTTGAGCATGGTCGCCTTGATGGCTGAATGCCCCAGGTCGAGTCCGATTACCTTGCTCGCCATGGTCTCCTCACTGTTCTTTCCACGACAGCATCTTGTAGCGCCCGCCGTTGAACTCCATCACCACCTCGATGGTGCTCTCCACGTCGCCCACGTAGCCGGTGGAGAGGATGGTGAATACTCTAGAATTGGTCTTGATCAGGCTCTTGAGCCCGGCCTCGTCGGTGAGCGTGATGCCGTGATCCTTTGGGGTAGATACGAAATTGTCCACGGTTAGGGCACCGAGAGCCTTCAAAACTTCGATTTCCAGATGTGCCTCACTGACGATCTGATCAGATACCGAGGGATCGGCATAGGCGCGGATCAGGGCATACCGTAGAGGCGAACTGCATGTCGTGATGTTGATCTTGTTGTTGCCGTAGATCGTCCACTGGGGCCCGAACGTCAGGTAGACCTCGTCGGTGACCCCGGCTACCAGCTGCACCTCGTCGAGGGCGTCGAACTCCAGGTTCTTGGGCTTGTAGTTGCGGCCCCACTTCTCGTCGTCGTCGTACAGGCTGTCCTCGTAGCCCCCCATGGCGCTGGACTGCATGTTGTCCGTGTCGATGAAGTCCTTGATGTTGGCCAGCACCTCCCAGCGGTCGTAGTCGTTGCGCTCCTCGAACATCTCGTCGTAGCGCTGGTCCTGCATCAGCGAGTACATGGCCATGCCGATGGGGCTGGTCTGGATGGTGGTGGCGCTGCCCTCCTTGAGGGAGTTGATATTGATCTTGCCGTCCTCGTCGTTGATCTCGGCGCGGAAGTCCCCCTCGAAGTCCAAAAACGAGCGGGTCAGGGCGGTCTCGTCCCGCTCGATCTCCCGGTCGATCTTCTCCTGGGTCTCGGTATCGATCTCGAATTCGACGCGACCCTGTTGCAGGGCCGCCATGTCGAACTCGTCTTCGTCAAGATCGGACATGTCCCCCGCCAGGCCGAAGCGGATGAACGCCGTGTCGATGAACGGCACCTGCTGCCACAGCTTCTCGTCGATGTTCATGCCGACCATCTGGGAGTACTGCTGGATCATGGGGTTGTTGGCCATCTGCTGGAGGAAGGCCATGAACAGGGTGTAGATGCGCACCCCGCTCTTGGCCAGGTAGTGGGCCTTGACCCCGTCGCGGTAGTGGGCCGCCTGCAGGTAGTCCACCCGCGAGGTGTAGGCGAACTCCACGACGAAGGCGGACAGGAAGACCACCATCGCCAGCACCATCACCAGGGCCACGCCACGCTGGCCCCGGCGGGCGCGGAAGCGGCGGGTGGAGAGGTCCTCGGGGCGGTCTGGGCCGCCCACATTGGCCCCGCCCTCGGTGGCACGCCAGCCCGCCTCGCGGGGGGCTCCCAGGCCGGCGCCGCCCTGGTCCGTCAGCATGGCTCGTAGGGCGCGGATCATGCGTGTTGCCCCTTGAGCAGCACCTTGCTGATCCAGGTGCGTTCGTCCCCCTCTTCGTCGGCGATGATCAGGGTGACCTCCACCGCCCGGGGCAGCCGGTTGAGCTGGTCCTGGCCCGCCGTGTCCCACTCATCGAGCCACTCGTTCTTCTCGGCGTCGAAGTAGCGGAAGTTGAGCTCCTTGACCGAGCGGGCGAGGATCATCACCTCGCCCCCTTCGGTGGCCTCGCCGTCGATGCGGTCCTCCTCGCGGTGCATCAGCGCGTAGTAGCGGCTCTCCTCGTCCGACTCCTCGTAGTAGCCGATCTCGGTCAGCGAGCACTCCTTGGCGTCCTTGTAGAGCTTGTGGTGGCTCTTGGTGGTGAAGTTGAGCTTGTCCATGGGGTCGGCGTCCTCCCCCACGAAGATGGTGGTGAAGGTCTCGTCGGCGTTGTCCCCCGACCCCCCTGGCCGGGCGGCCCGGGCGGAGGACAGGAAGGCCAGGGAGACCTCCCGCTCGATGCGGCCCATGGCGATGCGGCCCATGGCCGTGTACTCCGACTCCTTCTTGACCGCTTCCTGGAGCCGGGCCGAGTTGTTGAAGATGATGAACAGCGCCGCGGTGATGCCCACGAGGATGCTGATGGCGACGATGGCCTCCAGCAGGGTGAAGCCCTCCTGGCCCCGGCGGGGCCGTGTGCGGATCGGCGCTGAGATCGGGGTGGTCATTTTTTGGAACCGCCGATGCCGGCGAGCCCGCCGGTGCGGGGGCTGGGAGAGCTGGTGGGGGAACTGGCGGGTGTCGTGCTGGTCGTACCCTCGCCCGTGTCCGTGGTGCCGCTGCCGATGCCGCCGATGCCGCCGAGCCCGCCGATCTCCTGATCCTCAGCCCCCACCACCCGGCCGCTGGGGTTGACGATGTGGGTCACCAGGATGACCTCGTCCGGGCCGCAGGCCCCCTCTTCGCGGGCCCCCTCCTCGCCACACCAGTAAACCCGCACGCGGATCTCGCGGATGAACTTGGACAGCTCCTCGGTGAACATGGTCGGGTCGATGCCCAGGGAGCTGAGGTCCAGCCCGCCGGTGAGCATGGACGAGTCCTCCACGGCCCCCTCGTCCTCGGCGAAGCCCATCAGGTCGCTGGCCATGTTGAGGATCTTGTCCAGGTCCAGCTCCACCCGGCTGACGTCGTACTCCCAGCGGTGGTCCTCGAAGGCGTCCTGGTATTCCTCTTCACGGAACTCCCCCTTCTCCGTGATGGTCATCTCGCCGAAGCCCTCTTTTTCCATGCGCAGCTCGACGAGGGTCATGATGTCCCGCGCCAGCATGGTGCCCACCACCATCTCCTCCCCCTGCTGGCGCATGTACACCGCCGTGGACTGGCTATCGATGAGCACCAGCACGGAGATGGCCAGGATCGCCAACGCGACGAGCACCTCCAGCAGGGTGAATCCCTGGCGGGGATTGTTGGGGCCCCTACCAGTCGACATTGCGGTCCTCGCGGTCCGGAGGGTCGGCCTCGCCCAGCTCGGTTTTGACGCGGCCGGTGAGGGGTTCGAGGGTGATGCTCATCACCGTCTCGTGGCGGTCGATGAGGTAGATGACCGTGTCCTCCATGTAGCCCTGGGGGAAGATGTGGGTGTAGGCGATGAGCTCCTCTTCTGGTTCTTCGGGCGGGGGATCCTGGGGCTCGACCCGATCATCGTACTGGGGCGTCCAGATGCCCATGAAGGCGCAGCCGTGGGGCAGCTGGCGGATCTTGAAGACCTGGTCTTCGAGCACCTGGAACTCGTTGAGCTTGGGCATGGGCTCCAGGGTGCCGGTGCCCATGTTGAGGCCCATCATGCCCAGCAGGCCGGACATGGGGCTGTCCGTGTCGCCCATCATCTGGTCCTGCTTCTGGCGCATCTCCTCCTTGGCCCGCTCGTCCTCCGCCTTCCAGCGCTCCTGCTCCTCCTCGCGGTCCAGCTCGTCCTCGGCGTTTTCCTCCCGCTGGGCCTGGTTGAGGAACAGCCGCACCTCGCCGGTGGCGGCCTCCACCCAGTAGCTGCGCTGATCGACGTTGTAGGCCAGGCGCACCGGCACGTTTTGGATGGCGCACTCGTCGTAGGCCATCTGCAATACCGACGCCAGATCCCGGGATGCGGACCGCACGTCGCCCCCCAGCCAGTTGGCGACGGCGGGGATGGCCACCACCGCGACGAGCAGCACGATGAACAACGCCACCATCATCTCGATGAGCGTCACTCCCAGGCGTTGCGCGTTGCGGATCACGGTCTCATCTTTCCTAGAATTCCCAGTTGTCGATGTCGGCGTTGCGTCCCCGACCGCCGGGTTCCCCGTCGGCCCCGAAGCTGATCAGCCGGTAGGGCTGCCCCGTGGAGCTGGGGATCTCCACCAGGATCGGGTGCCCCCAGCTGTCCAGCGGGATGGGGTGCAGGTGCATGGGGTAGCCCCCCGTCTGGATCCGGGTCTGGATCAGATCCCGCTCCGTCTCCTTGATGATCACCTGGGTCGAGCGCCGCTGGCCCTGATCCCGGGCGCTGGCTGCGATGGCGGTCCCGATCCCCGCGGAGGCGAGGATCAACGTGGCCACGGCCACTACGAGCTTCCCCCTCGTCATGCGTGCCCCTTCGGTTGCATTCCGATTTCGATCAATCGAGTACGGCTGGCGGGCCTCCGGATCACTGGATCTCCCAGCTCTTGATGTCCGCCTTGGTCTTGTCGCCGCCCTCGGCGCCGTCGGCACCCAGGGACACGATCTCGTAGTCGTGGTCGCCGTTGTTGCCCGGCGAGGCGTACAGGAACGGGTTGCCCCACTTGTCCGTCGGCACGGTGTCCGTGGCCAGGTAGCTGGGGAAGGTCTTGCCGCTCTTGGTGGCCGGCGGGTTGATCAGCGACTCCAGCCCCTCACCGGAGGTGGGGAACTTGCCGTGATCGACCTTGAACATGACCAGCGCCTGCTCCAGCTCCTTGATCTGGATCTCGGTGGCGCCCACCTTGGCCTTGTCCAGCTGCCCCACGACGTTGATGCCGACGATGGTCATGATGATGCCCAGGATCGTGATCACCACCATGATCTCGATGAGCGTCATACCGGCCTGCTCCCGGTGCAGCTGGCGGGCGGCGGCGCCGGCCTTCTCGCTGGCGAGTGCCTTCGCGATGTTCTTGAAAAACCTCATTGCCATTCTCCTCGCGGCCGCGGGCCTCACCCCACGACCTGGTTGAGCTTCAACATGGGCAGCAGCACCGACAGGGCAATGAAGCCCACGCCGCCGCCCATGATCAGGATGATGATCGGTTCGAGCATGGTGGTCAGCGTGCTGACCGTGCGATCCACCTGCGCTTCGTAACTCTCGGCCACCTTGGCGAGCATCATTTCTAGCTCGCCGGTGCGTTCGCCGATGGCGACCATGTGCGTCACCAGCGGCGGGAACTGTTCGGATCGTTTGAGTGGCGTGGCGATGGATTGGCCTTCGGCCACCGACTCGCGCACGTTCTCCAGCACCTCTTTGATCACCACGTTGTCCACCACCGAGCGCACGATGTTCATCGCCGTGAGGATCGGCACGCCGGAGGACAGCAGGGTGGACAGGGTGGAGGCGAAGCGGGCCACGGCCACCAGCAGCATCAGCCGGCCGAAGATGGGGATCTTGAGGGAGTAGGTGTCGACCATCAGCCGCCCGGCCTCGGTGCGTACCCACCAGCGGCCCAGGAAGAAGGCCCCCGCACCCAACATGATGACCAGGTACCAATAGCTGGTGACCAAGCTCGACATGCCGATCAGCATGCGGGTCAGCAGCGGCAGCGTGGCGTTCATGTCCTCGAAGATCTTGGCGATCTTGGGCACCACGCCGATCATCAGGAAGGTCACCAGGCCGCCTGCCACACAGGCCATGATCAGCGGGTAGATGAGGGCGCCGGTGACCTTGCTGCGAAGGGCCACCTGGCCCTCGGTGTAGTCCGCGAGCTTGACCAGCACCACTTCCAGGGTTCCGGACTGCTCGCCGGCCCCCACCATGTTGCGGTACAGCTCGCTGAAGATCTTAGGGTAGCCGGCCATGGCGTCGGCCAGGGACGAACCCTCGTTGACTTTCTCTTTGATCTCGGCGAGTACCACGCGGAACTTGTCGTTGTCCGTCTGGTCGGCGACGGCCGCCAGGGACTCGACGATGGGGATGCCAGCGCCGATGAGGGTGGACAGCTGGCGGGTGACGATGGCCACGTCGGCGACCTTGACCCGCTGGAAATAGCGGCCGAAGTCCACCTCCATGTTCAGCGAGACCTTCTTGTCCTCTTCCCCCTTGCCCTTGCCCTTGCCCTTGCCCTTGCCCTTGCCCTTGCCCTTCGCCGCGCTGGCCTTGCCGTTGCTCCCACCCCCCTGCCGGACGCTCTGCTCGGACAGGTCCGTGGGGAAGATGCCGTCCCGGCGCAGCTTGGCGCGGGCCGAACGGGCGCTGTCGGCGTCGATGACGCCGCCCACGTTCTTGCCCGCGCTGGTCAGGCCCTTGTATTCGAAGACCGGCATCCCTTGGTTACTCCAGATCCAACGCTTCTTCCTGCGTGACCCGCAGGACCTCTTCCATGGTCGTGATGCCCTGCATCACCTTGGCCGCGCCGTCGTCGCGCAGCGTGATCATCCCTTGCTTGAGCGCCGCCCGCTTCACCGCCCCGGCCGTGGGGTTGGTGACGATCAGCTGGCGCATGGCGTCGTCCACGGTGAGCAGCTCGTAGATGCCGGTGCGGCCCTTGTAGCCGGTGCCCAGGCACTCCTCGCAGCCCCCGGTGTGCTGGCGGAAAAAGGACCCGCTGGCGCCCACGTCCGGCGTGATCCCCAGCTCGGCCATCTGCTCCACGGTGGGGGTGAAGGGGTCGCGGCAAAATGGGCACACGCGGCGTACCAGGCGCTGGGCCATGATGCCGATGAGCGAGGAGCCCACCAAAAACGGCTCCACCCCCATGTCCACCAGGCGGGTGACCGCGCCCGCCGCATCATTGGTGTGCAGCGTGGACAGCACCAGGTGGCCGGTGAGGGAGGCCTGGATGGCGATCTCGGCGGTCTCCTGGTCGCGGATCTCACCGACGAGGATGACGTCCGGGTCCTGGCGCAGGAAGCTGCGCAGCCCGCTGGCGAAGGTGAGCTTGATCTTGGGGTTGACGGCCATCTGGCCGATGCCCTGAATCTGGTACTCGATGGGGTCCTCGACCGTCAGGATGTTGATGTCCGGGCGGTTGATGACCGTGATGGATGCGTACAGCGTGGTGGTCTTACCGGACCCGGTGGGGCCGGTGACCAGCAGGATGCCGTGGGGGCGCTCGATGAGCTTGTTCCAGCGTTCGTGCTGGGTGCCGACGATGCCCACCTCGCCTAGGCCCAGCAGCCCGGCGGAGCGGTCCTGCAGGCGCATGACCACCCGCTCGCCGTGGGCCACGGGCACCGTGGAGGTGCGGATGTCCACGTCGCGGCCGGCGACCTTGATGCGGATGCGGCCGTCCTGGGGCAGGCGCTTCTCCGCGATGTCCAGGTTGGCCATCACCTTGACGCGGCTGATGATGGAGGACTGGGCCCGCTTGGGCGGGTGGAACTTGTCGTACAGCACGCCGTCGATGCGGAACCGCACCACCAGCTCCCGCTCGAAGGGCTCGATGTGGATGTCGCTGGCGCGCTCCTTGAGCGCTTCGGTGAACAGCGTGTTGACGAACCGGATGATGGGGGCTTCGTCGTCCGTGGCGTCGAGGATGTCCACGATCTCCTGGACGTTGTCCTCGTGGCCGGTCTCCGCCTCCTCCAGCTCGTCGATGACCTCGCCCGCGCTACGCGCGACGCGGTCATAACCACTGTTGATGGCGGCGATGACCGACTCCTTGCCGCCGATGAAGGTGCGCACCGGCGCGCCGATGAAGGCCCGCAGGTCGTCCACCGGCGACAGGGTCAGGGGATCGGCCAGCACCACATCGACGATCCCGTCGTCGCCGCGGCGTACCGGCAGCAGCCCGTGGGCCTTGGCGAAGGTGATGGGCAGGTCCTTGAACAGGTCCAGGTCCAGCTCGTCGACGGGGATCTCCTCCATCACCGGCAGCCCCAGCTGCTCGGATAGGGCGTGGGCCAGGTCCAGCTCGGTGATGACGGACTGGGCCACCAGCGCATCACCCAACCGGGCGTCGGAGCGCCGGGCCAGCTCCAGGCCCTTGGACACCTGCTCGCGGGTCACACCGTACTTGTCGGTGAGGATGTCCTTGAGGCGGCGGCGTGCGATGGCCATCGTTAGTTGCCTTCGTCCGTGGTGTCCTGGTAGGTGAACTCGCCGCCGCCCGGGCCGATCAATATCTCGCCAGGGAGGGGGTAGGGGGCGGTGCCGCCACCGCCAGTGCCCGTGCCACCATCCGTGCTCTCCTCGGCCGCTTCCTCTTCAGTCTCCTCGTCCTCGTCACCCTCTTCGTAGTCGTCCTCGTAGTCGTCCTCGTAGTCGTCCGGCTCGGGGGGCGGCTCGGATCCGCCGTTGTGGACGGAACTCACATCCATGGCACCGGTGGGATGGTCGCCATCCTCGAGCTCCTCTTCGAACACGGAGGAGTCTAGCCGCGGGTTGGGGGGACGATTCTCATAGGCCGGTGGGATGTCGGGGAGGTTCATCGAGTACATCAGCAGGTCGTTGAGTTCCCGCTGCTTGTCCTCGAGGGACTTGCCGTAGAAGCGGCGCAGGAACTCCTGCCGCTGCAGCATCTTGATCAGGTAGACCTCCTGCAGGTCCTCCGGCTCGTCGATGACGTGGGGGGTGAGGAACAGCAGCAGGTTGGTCTTCTTGTCCGTCTTCTTCTTGTTCTTGAACAGCGCGCCCAGCAGCGGGAGGTCACCGAGGAACGGCACCTTGCTCTCGCCCAGGGTCTCGCTGGTCTGCATCAGGCCGCCCAGCACGATGGTCTGGTTGTTGCGCACCGAGATGACGGTTTCGACGGAGCGCTTGGTGGTGGTGACGCCACCGGAGGACATCAGGTCCCCGCTCTCGGAGCCGGGCACCACCTCGGTGATCTCCTGGAAGATCTCCAGCGTGACGATGTCGCTTTCGTTGATCTGCGGCGTGATGCGCAGGGTCAGGGCCACGTCCTCGCGGGAGAAGTTGGAGATGGGCATGCCCTGGGTGGTTGTGGTGAAGCCCGAAGAAAACGGGATCGTCTGGCCGACGATGATCTCCGCTTCCTCGTTGTCCAAGGTGAGCAGGTTGGGCGCGGAGAGCACCTCGGTGGAGGTGTCGGTCTCCATGGCCGTGAGGATGATGCCGAAGGCCGGGATGTCCATGTCCATGCCCATGAAGTTCACGGGGATGGCGCTGCCGAAGACGCCCAGGGCCATGCCCGAGAGGTCCATCGCCAGGCTGCTGGCGTCCGTGGCGAAGGCGCTGGACAGGGTGCTGCCGCCAATGCTGCCGATGGCGCCCATGCCCATGCCGCTTTCGCCGAGCTCGTCCTTGGACATGCCGGTGTGGTAGCTGATGCCCGTGTCCTTCTCCTTGTTGTCGGAGACTTCCATGATCACGGCCTCGACGAACACCTGCTTGCGGCGGATGTCCAGCAGGTCGATGACCCGCCGCAGCCGGTAGAAATCGTCCCGGCTGGCGGTGATGACCAGGGAGTTGGTGGAGGTGTCGGCGGTGACCTTGACGTTGTTCTCGAACTCGGCGACGGCCAGGCCGCCCCCCTTGGACGAGGCTTTGCCGCCCCCCTTGTCGGCGCCGCCCTTGGCCTTACCGCCCGTGCGGCCGCCGCTGCGGGTGTTCTGCTGGGCGCGGGAGTTGCTCTCCTGGGTCAGGGCCGACAGCACCTGGGACAGCTCCTCGGCGTCGGCGTGTTCCAGGTAGATCACGTGGATGTCGCTGCGTACGTCGATCTCGTAGTCCAGCCGGGCGATGAACTCCTTGACGTCGTCCAGGCCCTGTTCGGTGGCCATGATGATCACGGCGTTGGTGCGCTCGTCGGAGAGCACCTTCTTGATGTAGCTCTGGGTGCCCACCTGATCGCTGGTGGATCCGGAGCCGGCGGCGGGCGCCTTGTCCACCTTGTCTTTGCGGTTGCTGCGGCGGGAGCTACGGCGGTTGTTCCGCTCGTTGGCCGGGGGTGCCGCAGCGGCATTGGCGGATGCGTCCACATCAAACACTTCGGTGATCTTGCTGACGATCTCGGTGGCGTCGGCCCACTCCAGCTCGATGACCTCGAGCTTGGTGGTGGGGGCGCTGACGTCCAGCTCGCTGAGCAGTTCTTCGATGCGGCGGATGTTGTTGGCCGAGTCGGTGATGATCAGGGAGTTGGTCGAGGAGTAGGTGGTGACATCTCCGCCTTCCCCCACCATCTTCGAGGCGATCTTGGACAGGTCCTCGGCCGACACGTTCTCCAGGCGCATGATGCGCGTGACCATGTTGGCGGTGTAGGGCAGGTAGTCATCCTTGTAGAGGCGGATGGGTTCCTTGATGGAGGTCCGGTTGCTGACGATGCGGGTGACCTTGCCCTCGGTGACGGTGGTGAAGCCGGAGGAGTCCAGGGCCGAGATGAAGGCCTCGTAGGCCTCGGCGATGGTCACCGGGGTGGGGGAGATGATGGTGATCTTGCCGCTGAGCTTTTCGGCGATGATGAAGTTGCGGCCGGTGATCTCGGCGAAGTACTTGATGACGTCCTTGAGGTCGGACTCGACAAAGTCGATGTTGACCAGCGTGTCCCGCGGGGCGCGATCGACGGGCTTGCGGCTCACCGAACCCGCCGTGGACCACTGGCCGTCGCCGCCACCGGGCACTTTGCCATCCTGGCCTGCGAGGCCCTTGTCGGCCTCGTCATCGTCGTCGTCGTCGTCGTCGCCGTCCTTGTCGTTGCCACCACTGTCCCCGGACGCCTTGGATTTGGCGTCGGCGGCGAACTTGGGGCTCATCCGGCGGTCGAGCATGGGGCTCTTAGCGTTGTCCAGCCGGACCTTGGGCGGGCCGGCCTGGGTCGAGGCGTCCTGTTTGGACGTCTCGTCACCATCCTCCGACTCCTCGTCCTCTTCGGTCTCGGGATCCGCTGCCTGGGCGGGCGGCGGTACGAGGGCCAGCCCCAGGGCTAGAAGCATGATTGCCAGTATCTGCGGTCGCACTTCGCTCACCTCACTGAATGTCATACTCGATGGTCATCGTCTCGCCCTTGCGGATGATCTCGAGGGATACACTGGATTCACTCTGCAGCTTGTTGTAGACGTCCATCGCGCTCTTGGGGTCCCGGATTTCCATGCCGTTGACCCCGGAGAGGACGTCGTTGTTCTTGAGTCCCAGGTGCTTGTAAGCGCTGTTGCGCTTGATGCTGAAGATCTTGAAGCCGTTGGTCTTGCCGTCCTGGTAGTTGGGCACCACGCGGGCGTCGCGGCTGAGCCGGTCCAGCTGGCCCAGGGCGTTGTCGATGGCGGTCCGATCGACCTGGTAGTGGGTGTCGTCGATCTTGGTGATGCCCTCGCTCCAGTCGGTGCGCCCGCGCCGCTTCTTCTTGCCGTCGTCTTCCGTGGCGGAGCGCTTCTTTTTCTTCTTGGCCTTTTCGCCACCGATCTCCAGGTACTCCAGGGCCCCGGACTGGCGGCGCAGGTAGACCCGCTTGCGCTCGATGGTCTCCACCTTGGCGTCGGCCAAGGCGTCGCCGATGGCGAACACATCGGGGAAATCCGCGTCGGCCTCGGCGAGGATCAGGGCCGTGGACCATTGGGGATCCACGGCCACCGAGGTGAGGATCAGGGTGGCACCCAGGTCGGTGGCCTCCTGCTCCATTCCCTCGCCGCCGCCGGCGATGGCCTCACCCGTACTGCCCACCTTGGAGCTGTCGAACAGGGAGCGGTCCATGATGGGCCGCATGTACGAGTCCAGGGTCGGCTTGCGGGCCCGTTGGGGCTTGCTGGCCGGCCCGGAGGCCCTGGCATCGGCGTCGCCCGCCTCGGCCGCTGGCTCTCCATCTGGGCTCTTGTCCCCGTCGGGATCGGCAAATTCCACCAGCTGGGTGCCCTCGGGAGGGCGGATCTTGGCGGCCAGCAGGCGGTTGATGGCAATCGGCACGATGGCGCCAAGCACCGTGACGATTGCGAATAGGATGATCAGGTTCCGTTTGTTCATCTCGAGCCTTTTGCTCCGGGATGGGGCCGGAGCAAGAATTGGGCCAGGTTCTATGAAGGCAGCGATTCAAGGCGAATCAGCGGTTTAGCGGGGGCCGGCGCTCCGTGTGCGTGGCGCGCGTAGGGACAAATTGGCAAACCGGCTTGGGGGGGTCCCGGGGTGGTGACAATCTGTCACTCGATGGGTTGAGTCGGTTGATCAGATAGGTGTTCCGCTCGATGTGTGCCCTCACGTCCGCTTGATACCTTGGTCCGGTTCGTTCCGTTCCTGCCACGGTCACGATCTTCACGGTTCACGGTTCACGGTTCACGGTTCACGGTTCACGATCCCTCTCGACTCACCGATCCCACGACTGTGCTCGAACCATTCGGTTCCTACTCGTGCTCGTGCTTCCATGAAGGCCTATCCCTCGTAAACTTAGTCCCTAAGCCAAACGCCTTGATCCACACCAGATTTCCGACCCCAAACCCAATCCCCGCCGCAGTGTGTGGTACGCGGGTCTTCGACCACACGGGTGGGGATCATGACGGTGCCAAGGGGGATCGAGCACGAGCACGAGCACGAGCACGAGCACGAGCATGAGCATGTGGATCGTGTTGCTTGGTTGGGAGTTGGGCTACGCCAGAGTGATCTAGAGTTGCGAACACCTATCTAGGTCCTCGCATCAACCCTGAGCAGAGTGGCTCGTGCTTTCGATGGCATGGATGGTGACCACGGCGATATCCGGTGGGGCGAGTACGAGAATCTGGAGTCCAAGCGGATCTCGAGAAACTAGGGATCGTGACCGTGAGATCGTGAGCCGTGTACCGTCTTCCGTGACCGTGACCGTGACCGTGACCGTGGCGGGCTGACGTGGATTGGTAGCGGCTAGGCGGCCGGCGGCGGCGGCGGCGGATCATCGATCTCGGGATCGTCGAAGATCTCGTCCAGATCCTCCTCTTCCTCTTCCGTGGGAGCCGGCGGTGTGCCGGTGCGGAGGATCTCGATGCCCTGGATCACGTCGCCCCGGCGGACGGCGTGGACCGCGTCCATCCCTTGGGTGACCTGCCCGAAGACCGTGTAGTGGGCGGTGAGGTGGGGTTGGTTGTTGTGGGAAATGAACCACTGGCAGCCCTCGGAGTCGATGCGGTCGCGGGCCATACCCAGCGTGCCGGCGACGTAGGGGAGGGGGCTGAACTCGGAGCGGATGTGGTACCCCGGGCCACCCCAGCCCGTACCCTCCGGATCTCCACCCTGGATGACGAAGTTGGGTACCACCCGGTGGAAGGTCAGCCCGTCGAAGGTGCCGGCGTCGGCCAGGGCGACGAAGCTGGCTACCGTGGCGGGCGCCTCACGGGGGTAAAGCAGCACGTCGATGGCACCCTGGCTGGTGAGGATGCGGGCCCCGGTGACGTCGCCCACCCCCCGCAGCGGATCGGTGAGCTCGGGCATGGGATCGGCGTGGGCCACCACGTGGCGGCCGGTGCCACGGATGAGGCGGGCAGCCGCGCGGCGGACGGACAGGTCCGGATCCTCCAGGGCCTTGTCCAGCCAGCCCTCGGGGATGGCCGGCGAACCCTCCACGGCGTGGATGATGCCCCGGCGGACGGCGGCCCCGGACGGGTCGGACCAGCGGCCGTAGGATTCGATGAGCGTGGCGGCGACGGCCTGGTCATCGGCGGGGGCCAGGCTCACCGCGGCGAGCTCGGCCTCGTGGGCCGACGAACCACTCAGGGCCGCCAGCAGAGCGGACCGGGCCAGGGGGTGCTCGGCGCTTGCGAGGGCGTCCAGCAGAGCGAGGCGGTACAGGGGCTCCAGGTCCGCCTCGAGCAGCTGGGCCAATTCGGCGTCGGCCCGTTCGTCCCCGAGGGTGGCCAGGGCCTGGATGCGGGCCGCCTGGACCCAGGGATCCGGATCTTCGCGCACGGCTTCCAGCCGGTCGTAGCTGTCCTCCATGCCCAGCGTGGCCAGGCAGCGCGTGGCCGCCTCACGCACGGTCCCGGCCGGGTCGGAGAGCAGCGGGAGCAGGGCGTCGGCGGCCGGCTGCTGGGGGGTGCCGCACAACCCGCCGGCGACGACCTCGCGGACCCGCTCGTCCGGATCCGCGGCGAGCCGGCAGAGCTGCTCGGCGGCGGCGGTGGTTTGTCCCGCGGTTGAATCGGGGACGGCTGGCGGTTCCGCGGATGCCTCCTCCGCTGGAGCATCTTCGGCTGGAGCGTCCCCGTCGGTGGCTTCCTCGGCTGGTGCGTCCTCTGCTGGAGCGTCCTCGTCGGTGGCTGCCTCGGCTGGAGCCTCCGGCTTGGTGGCGGCGATCTTGGTCAGGGCGCGGGCGGCGGCGATCCGCACGGCCACCGCCGGTTGGGCCGCCAGCATATCGGCCAGCGCGGTGACCGCGTCATCGTGGCCGACGGCCCCGATGGCCCGGGCCACGATGGCCAGGCGGTCCGGGTCGGTGACCGTCGTCGAGGCCAGTACCAGCGAGGCGTGGGCCCGGTCGCGGACCTCCGGATCGTCGGCCAGCGGGCAGCGCACCAGCAGGTAGGCTGCCCACCACTGGATGCGGGTGTCTTCCACGATCAGCGCGGGCAGCAGGGGGTCGAGGATCTCCCCGGTGATGGGCGTGGCGATCCCCCGCCGGCCGAGCATCGCCATGCCCTCCAGGGCGGCCACCTTTTCGTCCTCGTTGCCCTCGTCGAGCAACCGCTGCAGCGCTCGCCACGAGTCGGCCCCGGCACCGTTCCCCATGGCGCGGGCGATGGCGCCACGCACCTGGGGGTCGGCCTCCGTCTCCATGGCCCCGGCCAGCGCCTCGCCTACCTGGTCTTCCAGCAACAGCTTGGCCGCCTCGTCGTCCACCAGCCATCCCCAGCTGAGGGCCAGGGCGAAGGCCGCCTCCTGGCGCACGACCGGATCGCGGTCCTGGAGCCGGAAGCCGATGGGGCCGAGGGCCTCGGACTGGCCCATGCGGCCCAGGGCACGCAGGGCTGCGATGCGTACGGCGGGGTCCTCGTGGCGCAGGAATGGCACCACCTCGCTGCCCGCGTCTCGGGCCTCCTCGTGGCGGGTGATGGTGAGCATCGCCTCGGCCGAGGAGGGCAGGTCATCTTCCACCGCCAGGTCGGGGGCTACCGACGACTGCTTGGGGCAGCCGGGCACCAGGAACAGGAGCAGCAGGGAGGCCGCCAGCGCGGGGCGAAGAGCGGCCGGAACAGTTGGGTGTGGAGTCTGCATGCGGCCATCATAGTCATAATCTGGATTTAGTCATCGGGCCTGTGGCATTGTAATGAGCCCGTTTTTGCCCGTCGGGGCGGAGGACCGCCATGAGCGAACCAAGCCAAGAGCGTCCCATCGTCGTCGTAGCACTCGGCGGCCATGCCTTCATGGAGAAGGGTGAGAAGGCCTGCATCGAGGTCTATGAACGCCGCGCGATGCAGGTCTGTGAACACCTGATGACCCTCATTGGGCGCAACTACAACATCGTCATCGCCCACGGCAACGGGCCCCAGGTCGGCAACCTGCTGATGCGCCAGGAGTACGCCCGGGACCACTTCCCCGTCGATCCCCTGGATGTGCTGGTGGCCCGCACGCAGGGCAGCCTGGGCTACATCCTCCAGCAGGCGCTGCTGAACATGATGCGCAAGCGGCAGCTGCACCGGTACGTGGTCACCTTCGTCACCCAGGTGCTGGTCCACGCCGAC
Source organism: uncultured Rickettsiales bacterium (assembly GCA_964504165.1). Taxonomy (GTDB): domain Bacteria; phylum Myxococcota_A; class UBA796; order UBA9615; family CAYRNR01; genus CAZDDH01. The sequence goes on from CAZDDH010000042.1 coordinate 41,316, forward strand.
GACCCGGCCTTCGAGAATCCCACCAAGCCGGTGGGCCCCTTCTTCGACGAGGAGGAGGCCAAGCGCCGCGAGGCGGAGATGGGCTGGCAGGTGGTCCACCAGATCAACCGGGGCTGGCGGCGGGTCGTTCCCTCACCCCAGCCGCTGAAGGTGGTCCAGTGGGACACCATCCGCAACACCGCCAGCAAGGGCAACGTGGTCATCGCCTGCGGCGGCGGCGGCATCCCTGTGGCCAAGAAGGCCGACGGCGAGTACGAGGGCATCGAGGCGGTGGTCGACAAGGACTCCACCGCGGCGGTGCTGGCCACCCAGATCGGCGCCGAGCTGTTGCTGATCCTGTCGGACGTCCCCGAGGTCTATCTCAACTACGGCAAGCCGGACCAGCGGGCATTGACGGCCGTCACACTGAATCAGATCGAACGGCTGATGGGTGACGGCCACTTCCCGCCAGGCAGCATGGGCCCCAAGGTCCAGTCGATCCTCACGTTCCTCAAAGCCGGCGGCAAGCGCGGCCTGATCACCACACCGGACAAGCTCGAAGAGGCGATGGACGGCATCGCGGGGACTCACTTCGTGGGGCGGATCTAGCTGTAAAGCGCGGACAGGAACCCCCGATCAAACGCTTGTCCAGCCGGACATGAAGGGCCAGAGATAGGCCTTGCCAGGGGGGGACGTTGGCCGGTTGTCAGAAGCTCGTGCTCTGGAACGGCTCTACGGTATTGAGGAACATATACTCGACGGTCAGGTCTACCGGGCAATGTTCGAAGGTGATCTCACCTTCGAGATCGACACTCGTTTCGTAGTCTGAAGATCGTGTGTTGATGTCCAGGCCGATCTGCAACCGATCCGAGCCCTTGGATTCCACCACATAGGTGCCTTTGCTGGCCATCTGGTACAGCCCGACGGTCGGCAGCTCATCGGGCCAGGGCCTGCAACAGAACGGGGTGGGATCCAGGTTGGAGCACGTCGGAGACAGGTTTGCCGCGTAGTCGTCATAGTAGTTGCCGCTGCTGTACAACAACGTCGCGTTGAATCCACCCCCTTGCTCACCCGTCGTGCCGAAGGTGCCCTCCTGAGGCTGCACCGGTTCCCATCCCCCTTCTTCGAAGAACTCCAGGGTGAGGAGTTTACCGCCGTCGTCGAGGATGCCGTCCAGCGCCCCATCCATGGCGTACGCGTACTCGGCCATAAAATCACATTGGGACTCTGCGCTCCCCTCCTGGTATTGGGAAAACCAGCGATCGCTGTAGGTTGCCGCCACGCTGGAGGCGTCTTGTAGCTTGGAGCACAGGTTGGGCTGGTTGCTGGCGAACAGCAGGTGGGCCGTGCGGTCCTTCCCATCGGTCTGTGAATCGATGTGTGTCTCGAGCCATACGGCGCTCTTCACCACCCCGAAATCATCCGCTCCTTGCACCGAAATTTCGTCGGCGCACGCCCCGAGTAACACCAGTAGTCCGGCCCCATAGATGAATCCAAAACACCTGCGCATGCCTGAATCGCTTCCTGTGCCCGTATTGATTGTGAGGTCCCTCGAGGGAGTTATGCAAAAAAGGCGCCAGTGGGAGGGGCCGTGACAGGTTGCCTTGTGCCGAGGGGCGACCTGCACGTCTCTTACTTCCTGATTGCCACGGAGATCCTGCATTACGCCACCGACGCTTCGGGTGAATGGGTGACCGAGGTGGTCGACGACTCGTCCGTCGCGGTCGATGATTCCGGGGTGGTTCATCTCACCCGTTCCGACAACGGCCTGGCCTACGGTAATGACTCGTCGGGCACATGGGAGTGGGAGACACTGGCGGAGAACTCGGAAGACGACGGGTACTACGCGGGGGGCTACGCCGCCATGGTCGTGGACCCGAGCGGCGCGCCCCACATCACGTGGTTCGTCAACGACCTCGCCGCCAGCAACGGGGAGCTGTGGTACGCCACGCCGAACGATCCGTAGATTCGCCGGCTACTGGGCCTCGTCCGCCCCGATATCCGGCCCCGCCCCCTGCGGCCGCGAATCGCCGTCCATATCCGAGATGACGCCCGCGTCGGTCCCCGCGTCGACGGCCGGGCAGCCCGGCAGTAGGTGGTAATTCCCTGCGCCGGCTTCGAAGAGCTCCTCGACGGTCGCCGTGATGGCGTGGGTGTCGAATCCCAGCGCCTGCCACTCGCCCAGGTCGATCCAGTCCTCGTCCGTGTCCTCGAAGATCGTTCCGGGGACGTAGACGTTGTAGTCGATGACCAGCCCCGAGTCGGACTCGGCGTCCACGGCAGCGGCGTCGTAGGTGTCCGTGATGACGATGTTGTTGACGAAGGTGTTGTCCACGCTGCCGTTGCGGAAGCTGACCCCGTGGCGATCGCAGTTGCGGCAGTCGATGGTGTTGTGGGCGAAGAGGTTGCGTTTGCAGCCGAAGTCGAAGTTGCCCTCGTCCCCCCAGTCGCTCCAGCCGTCGTCCCAGTTGGCGATGCCGCCGGTGAGGGCGTTGCCGTAGATGATGTTGTTGACGAAGACCGTGTCCTCGACGCCGGCGAGGTTGAGGGCCGAGCCGCCGGTGTCGCCGCAGTCGTACAGGATGTTCCCCTCCACGATCCCGTCGGACATGATCCCGTCGGTGAACGGGTGCTCGGGGTCATTGGTCTCGGGGTCGGCGTTGAGCTGCAAGCAGGCGCCGTCCGCCGCCTCGACGTAGTTGTTGCGGATGATCGAGCCGTCCTGGTGGTTGGTCCAGTAGATGCCGTGCTCTTCAGCGCCGACGGAGGAGGAGTCCTCCAGCACGCAGTCGTAGCACAGCGAGCTGCTGATCAGCGATCGGCCGGCCTGACCGAAGCCGGGCCCTTCAGCGTCGATCTCCCGGGCGACGTTGCGGTAGATCGGCTCGTCGGGTAGGCCCGAGAAGATCACCGCCCGTACGCTCTGGCCCGCATAGGCGGTGGCGTCCAGCCGGAGGTTCTGGAAGCGCACATCGTTCCCACGTGAAAACAACAGCGCGTTGCGGCCGTCGCAGCTCACGATGGCGTCGAGCACCGGCACGCCGCCCTCACCGATGATGGCCAGATCGTCGTCCCAGACGCAGACCCCCTCGTAGCTGGTGCCGGTGGCCACGACGTGGATGTGGGTCAGCCCGTCCAGGTGATCGAAGGCGGCGGCGATGGTGGCGAAGGGCTCGTCCTCCGTGCCCGGATTCATGTCGTCGCCGGCTTCGTTGTCGACCCACAGCTCGCTGTCCGGCGGGAGCTCCGTGTCGTCGTCATCGTCGTCATCGTCGGCCGTGTCGTCGTCGTCGTCGTCGTCGCTGGCGTCGTCGTCGTCGCCGCCGCCGGCCGCGTCGTCGTCATCGGCCGTCGGGCAGCCCGCCAGGGCCAGTGTGATTCCCAATATCCAGAGCCAGTGCAACCGTTTCATCATGGGCATACCAATGCGTTGTCCACGTGCACCGCGCTGCTCCAGATGACCTGCAGGCTGTCGCCGATGGCCGTACCGAACAGCTCACTGGAGCTGATGGTCAGCGTGGTGTGTGGGTGTTGAATCGATCCATACAATGCCGAGGCGGTGCCCAGCTCCATGCCGTCGGTACCCAGCATGTAGATGGTGAGTCTGGACGGATCGCCGGAGACGACGTTGACCTGGGCCGACCAGATGACGTCGAGGACGCCATCGACGTAGAGCTCCAGGGAGGAACCGGGCTCCAGGTTCGCAGATCCGTCCACGGATAGGCCGTATTGCAGGCACCCGGACGCCGTGTCGTCGTCCGCCGTGTCGTCATCATCGTCGCAGCAGGCGTCATCGTCGTCGTCCTGGGTTCCGTCCGTGTCCGTGTCACGGATCAACGAACCCGGGCAGCCAAACAGCGACCCGATCACCAGGAGCAGCAACCATAACGGCAAGGCGACAGGGGTTCTGGGGTTCATCGGCTCCCTCCCGTACTCCGACGGCATCCGCCGTCCGAGTTCCTCTGCGGGCATTCGCAGCCTATCAAACTGCGGGACCTGCCTCAAAACCATGAAAAGGACGGATCTCAGGAGCGATACCAGTGGTGGGGGGCTATTCCCATCCCGGCCCAGCGCCGAACTCGTAGTCCAGCTGCAGCAAGGTCTGCTCCTCGATCGTGACGTCCACGCAGCGGCGGAACGACGTGCAGACCCAGTAGTCCCCGGTCTCGAGTTCCAGCTCGTAGAAACCGCGTTGATCGGACACGGTCTGGGCGTGGGGCTGTGTGCCGTCCTCGGGGTCGTCCGACGGCTCCTCCACGAATACTTCGACGGCGAAATCGGGCGGATCTTTCGTTGGCTGACTGCTGAATTCTGCGCATAAACAGTAGAAATCACACAGGAATCGGGCCGCAGAGCCGAAATGGCTACTGCCTACGTTGCTGCGGAGCGGGATCGGCTGCGGTTCAGGCCGACTTCTTCTTGGGGGTCTTGGCGGGCCACGGGACGTCGAGGGCGTCGAGGATGGCTTGCTGCTGGGCGTCCGGCCGCATCAAACGCTGAAACGGCTTGTCGCCGGGGTTGTAGACCAGGAAGGTCAGGCGCGAGAGGCTCGCCATGGCGTCTTGCCAGGTCACGGCCCCCGGATCATCGTCCGTGGTGCCAAAGGCCTTGGCCAGACGAGCCTGGATCTCACGGGTGACGATCAGTGCCAGCATCGAGGCGAAGACGTGGCCCCGCGTTCGACTCGCCTTGCGGACGCAGATGGGACGGACCTCGAGACCGCCGGTCTTGAGCGTACGGAAGTCCCGTTCGACGCGTTGCAAGCTCGAATACAGGTCGTTGACGGTCTCGGGATCGACGAGCTCGGCGGGCACGTCGGTCTCGATGACGTAGCAGCCGTCCAGCAGGCCCGCGTCGTCTTTGGCGGCCTCGTCGATGTCGCAGCGGATCACGCGTCCGTCGAGCGTGAGGGTTACAAAGCGACTGAGCTTGTGGTGCCAGGCCCATTCCTCCAGGCCCTTGAGACCTGCCTCGGGACTCGCTCGGCGCGACTGGGCGACGAAGGCGTTTCGCTCGTTGACCTTGGATTGCAGGGCCCGCAGCTTGTTCTCCCGCCGGTGATGCTCCTTGCGCCGGACCGCGTCGTTGCGACGAAGCATCAGTCGAAATCCGTCGTGCTCCACCTCGTGGACCTGCTCGTCGAACAGGCCAAACTGGAGGACCTTGTCCTTGAGCAGCGTCCGTACTTGGGCATTGGTCAGGGCCGAGATGTAGTGGTAGCCCTGCTCCATCAACGCCCACTTCCCCTTGGCCTTGACCATGCCCCGGTCGCCCACGAAGACGACCTCGTCGATCTTGAATCGCTGTTTCAGTGTTTCAATCTGCTCGGGGACCGTCGTCGGGTCCGACGTGTTCCCTCGGAAGACGCGGATGGCGAGGGGATGGCCGTGGTCGGCCGCCAAAAGCCACCCCCCGCAAAGGGTGTTTTGCCCCATGGCGAACCCGGTGGTGCCCC
>CAZDDH010000042.1:46759-47087 GCA_964504165.1 uncultured Rickettsiales bacterium
GGGGGGGGGCGGCGGTGTCCCCGGGTACCCGGGGGTGGGGGGGGGTTGGGCGGGGGGCGGGGGAAAACACCCCCCCGACGATCTGCTTCTTGCCCCGCTTGCCATCGCGGTTGTACCCGTAGGCCGCCAGCTCGTTGCACTCGCCCTCGAAGTACGAGGACGTCACGTCGTACAGCACCAGCACCGGCGGAGCTCCGGCCTTCTTGACGTACGCCTTGTACAGCTTGTCCTCGATGGCGTGCTGATGCTCGTCCAGCCAGTCCAGCGCCTCGAGCAGCGCGTCCTCGCTCAACGCATCGAGGTTGAGGACCTCGTCCACCGCGTGATC
>CAZDDH010000043.1:0-46967 GCA_964504165.1 uncultured Rickettsiales bacterium
GAGTGGTGACCACAACATGTAGGGGGTGGAGGCGCTAACCGTCTACCCCCCTTTCAGGAAAAGAACGGCCCGGATGGTCCCGTGTTGCATTGGATGTGAATTCAAACTACGGGACCATTCTGACGGCCCTCTCAGCCCAATTCGAACCGCGGAAAAATCCCGTCGTCGCTACGCTTCCGGCCGATGGTCCGCCAACGAGGAATGGAGCGTTGCATTCCATTCACTTGGGCCAAACTCGGTCCCACAACAAGTTCGATGGATTTGCACACTGCCTGCACAACGAAAACAACAGGAACTGACAAAGTCCAGGAGTGACAACAAAACGGACCAGCGCCGAGATGCAGATGGCCAGTGCCATGACACTCCTGTTGGTGATGTGGGGACTGTATTCGGCTACTCGGCCCTCTGAGGACGAAGTCATGGAGGATTTCCATGCGAGCGAAGGGCGAGCGGAAGACATGCTCATGGATCCCCTCATCCGGAACTCGGAAATTGCTGCTCCCGCGGTAATCCGGGAGGTCCGAGATCCAGAGATGAACCATCGCAGGTACGCCATCGGATTCCTTGGGAACGAGAGGCTCCATGAAGCGCTACCCGTCCTTCGTACCATCCTCGCCAATAACGCTGAGGAGGATTACTACCGAGCCGACGCCCTCGAGAGCATTTTCATGATCAACAAAGGCGAAGGCTTGGCTCTCGCCGCCAGATATGCGCAAGCGAACGGTCTCCTTGGACATGTCGCAAAAGGACTCGAAGATGGCTCCCACCGACCTTCCCAGCGCATGTACTGGAAGGCTCTTTTCGATTACCACGACTAATTTGAGGTTCTGATTCTGTCCTCGTGTCGAAGGTGTTTGTCGACACGTTCCCCGCGAGATTCCACCTCGCTCGCAGACGCCCTCAATATCGCTTTTCCTCGAAGATACTCTCGCGATGATGGTCCCGATATGGAACTTGATTCACCTGTGTCCGCGGACATCTCCCTTCCTGACTTCCTACCTTCCTGACTTCCTGAGACGAAATCTCACCGCACCGCTCCCCTGGATTTCCGCTCAGGGGTCGATTCTCGAAAAACGCGACCTATACTCCCCCCATGCCCGAACTCCCCGAGGTGGAAACCGTCGCCCGGCAGCTGGCTCCAGCCCTGATGGGCCGTCAGATCCTCGGGGTGCGACTGCTGGACGACAAGCTCCAGAGCCTGGACCCGGCACCCCTCGTCGGCAGTACCGTCGAAGACGTCCACCGCAGCGGCAAACAGGTCGTGGCCCGCGTGGCCGCCCCTGATGGCTCCAGCCTTTGGCTCTGCGTCCACCTGCGCATGACCGGGCGGCTGGCCGTCGAACCCGTCGAGCCGGACACGGACGAGCGCCACCTGCGAGTGATCATCGCCCTGGACCGGGGCTGGCTGACCTTCCGCGACGCGCGCCGGTTCGGGACGCTGGCCGTCCACCGGCGGCGCCGCGACACGCTCCCCGCCGGCCTGGAGCCCCTCTCCCGCCAGCACACCGCCCGGCGCCTGGAACAGCTGATCCACGGCAGCCGCACCGCCATCAAACCGTGGCTACTGCGCCAGGACCGGCTGGTGGGGCTGGGCAACATCTACGCCTCGGAGATCCTGTTCCGGGCAGGCATCGATCCACGGAGGGCCTCAGGCTCACTGGACGGGGACGAGATCCGCGCCCTGCACCGTCACACGCGGCGGGTCCTGCGCCAGGCCATCGACTGCTGCGGGACCACGTTCTCGGACTTCCAGGACTCCCACGGCATGCCCGGCGGGTTCCAGGCGTTCCTGCGCGTCTACGGCAAGGAGGGGGAGGCGTGCCCGGGGTGTGGCGGGGAGATCCGCCGGCTGGTCCAGCAGCAGCGAAGCACGTTCTTGTGTGAGAACTGCCAGCGTTGATCTATCGCGCTCGATACTTCACCAGCAGCTCCACGCCGTCCTTGATCAGGTACACCGCCGCCAATAGCGCGAAGAACGACAGCACCCAGACGTTGTAGACGTGGTACTGGTGGATGACCGTCGTATCGGTGAAGTAGTACGACAGCAACAATCCCATGAAACCCAACGATATCAGTAGGTTGCCGATCTTAAACCGATCGGTCGGCACCATGCAGAACATCAGTAACCAGATGCTGAAGTAGTAGCGTGACAGCACCATCGCGATGAGGATCAGCCCCAGGGAGAGGATCATCCCGTTCTCGTCACGGCGGCGGAGCATGGCCAGCAGGAACAGCAGCCCCAGGCCGATCTGGAGCTTCACCACCGTGCCGTGGTTCTTTTCCAGGGTGGGGCCCCGGTGCCGCTTGGCCAGCTTCTTGCCGTACTTCTCGAAGTCATGGGCGCAGACGAACTTGAGCCCCAGCCGCTGGCGGCCGGTGGGGTGGATCGATGCGTGCTGGCTGATCTTCTCCTTCCACTCCATCCAGGCGGTGGGACCGTGCCGGGTGGCACTACCCAGCCCGAAAAACAGCCCGCAGGAGAGCGCCAGCGCCACCACGAAGGCCAGCTGCCGGCGCGCCACGGCCCGCTTGGTCAGCAGATCCCGCGCCAGCACGATGCCCGGCCCCAGCGCCAGCAGCCCCGGGTACCCCCGCATCATGGCCGGATAGGCCAGCACGGCGCCGGCCGCTGCTGTGTAGCCCTTGCGGTAGAGCGCCGCCGCCAGGACGGTCCAGAACAGCCAGTCGTAGTGGAAATAGCCCCCCACCAGCAATCCGTCGTTGCCGAAGTAGATGTGGAGCCAGATGGTGGAGATGGCGGCGGTGCGCAGCCCGAAGCCCCACCACAGGGCGGCGATGGTCAGCAGGATCAGCAGCAGGTCCGAGCCGCAGAGGATCTCCAGGGTCTTGCCCCGCTGGATATCGACGACGTTCAACAGCGGCTGGTGCACCACGAGCCAGGCCGGCGAGGGGTGGAAACCCAGGTCGTTGAGCGGCCCGGACCAGCGCTTCTTGCCGCGGTACTCCTGCAGCTTGAGCTGATCCCCCTTGAACTCCTCCCAGCGCTCGTCGCTGAAGCGCTCGCGGACCCCGGCCTCCTCGGCCCGTTCGATGGCCTCGGCCACCGGGATGTGCTCGTAGCTCTCCAGATCCCGAACCGTATCGAAACGGCTGAAGACATTGTCTGCGTCCGCATCGGCCAGGGCCGCGGCGTTGTAGAAATCGTGGTACCCCACCTCGCCGAAGAACTTGGTCCCCAGCACGTAGTGGAACGCGTTCCAGGAGTTGATCCGCTCCTTGACGATGAGCTTGTGGGCCCCCGAACCGCTGCCGATGGCAAAGCTCACCACGGCCACGACCACCAGCAGCCCGGTGGTCACCTGGGACCAGGTGTGCAGCTTGAGCCGATCCGCCGCCCAACCCGCGAAGATCGCCCCCATCGTGAACAGCACGGCCCAGGCCTTGAGGGACCGTAGGTCCTCCGGGTCACGCAGCAGCCAGACGCTGGCGCCGGCAAGCAAGATGGTGCCGATGACGACGATGGCCCGTCGGGTCTGGATAGCCCTGTCAGCCTTCGGGGCTGGCGAACGCTCGCGGTCCTCTGCTCCCAAGTGAACCTCCCTGCCGGTCATGCGGACCGGCAGGTAGCCTACTCAAAAGCGGTGCGATTGGCGACGGGAAGCTGCGGGGAGGGCCTGGCGGCCCGGCGATTACTGGGCGAGGCCCCAGGTGGAGAGGCTGCGGTTCGAGGAGACCCCGTTGCCGTTGGCGTTCATCTGCATGAAGGGATCCGCCGGGACCGCTTCGGAGAGGATGCGGATCTTGCCGTCCTGGAACTCCACGCGGATCTTGTTCTTGTGGACCTTCTCCACGACGTTGCCGGGGCCGAACATGTGGTGGTGGATCCGCTCGCCGACCCGGTAGATCAGGCAGGGGTCGTAGTCGGTCTGGCTGGCCAGCTTCTCCAGCGCCTGGTGGATGTCGGCGCGGACGAATCGGAGCTTCTTGTCGTAGTAGATGCGAGCGACGGTGCCGGCCTTGAGGCACATCTCGACGTCCAGCGCGCGGAACAGGGATGATTTGTTCTCGCAGGTGCTGTCCTCGAGGAGGCTGTTGATCATCTCCAGGGTGCGCTCGCGCAGCACCATCGTGCCGCCCTTGGGGCTCCGGCAGAAAGGCACCGCTTCGCCCTTGTCGATGCGCTGCAGCAGCTCGTCCACGGCGTCCAGCAGGACCCGCGGTGCGGTGAGCAGCTCGCCGCGGTGGTACCGCATGACCGTGGTGGGGTGCATGCCCACACGCTCGGCGAGGTAGCGGTAGAGGAACAGCTGCTCGTCCAGGCCCAGGGCGTCGAGGACCACGTCGATCTTCTTCTGCACCTGGATGGTGGGCAGGCGGCCGGAGCGGACCTTCTTGTTGCGCTTGCCCGCCGACTCTTCCCGATCGAAGGCCGGGGTCTGGCCACGGCGGACCTGGCCCTGGAGCTCGGTCACCGCCTTGTGCAGGGTCGCGTCAGCGGTACGCAGGTAGCCCTGGTGATAGCGCAGCACGGTGGTCGGATGGACGCCGACCTTGCGTGCCAAGTGCCGGTAGATGGTGTATGGGCGAACGCCGGGAAGGCTCTCCATGATCTCGTCGAGAGCCTGCGCAACACTGTCCGCCTTGACGCGACGTTCCATGCTAGCTGCGTTTCGGCGTGTGTTGGTATAGGTCGGCTGACCTTCTTTGGAAGTTGAGTTGATGCTTTGACCCGAGGTTGTGTGAACGGCGGTTTCTAGCACTTGGACAACTCCTCCTTGGATGTTCATCAGGATGCCCTGCCTTTGCAGCGCTGGGTATCGGTCCATGCGCCGTTCTCATCTAGCGGAATCGATCGAGCTCCCGTAGAGGAATCCACTACAGGAGCCCCTCGGAGCCAATAAGGGCTTTTCGAGTCGAGTCAAACCTCGACAGCGGAGACCACGAGAGGTACAACAGCCTCTTCCCCACCCTTGCCTGGAGTGCACACCATGGTCACTCGAATCGAGGTTGCGACCCGCCCGGACCGGACGGACGCTCGCGGCGACGGTGTTCGCGCCGCCATCCGCAACTTTCTCGGCCTGGAGGTCGAGCGCGTCGCTACCCGAACCATCTACAAGATCGATACCCCCCTCGTCGCCGACGAGGTGGGCAGAATCCGCACGGAGTTCACCGACCCGGTGACCCAGACATCCAGCCTGGAACGGCTGCCGGGAGGCGACAGCCACTGGGTGCTGACCGTTGGGCTACGCCCGGGAGTCACCGACAACCTGGGCCGCTCCGCCCGGGTCGCCATCGAGGACCTGGTGGGCCGCGCCCTCCCGGAGGGTGACGACGTCTACGCGGAGACCGAGTACCACGTGCAGGCGCCGGGACTCGGTGCTGCCGAGGCGGACCGCATCGGCCACGAACTGCTGGCCAACCTTCTCATTGAATCGTTGCGCATACGCACGCGCGAGGAATGGGATAAGGAAGCCCTCGATCTCTCGGTCCCCGTGATCCAGGGGGAGACGGGGGGCACCGTCAAGACCATCGATCTCGGTGGGAGTGATGACGACCTGATGCGCATCAGCCGGGAGGGCACCCTGTCCCTGTCGCTGGAGGAGATGACCACCATCCGGGACCACTTCGCGTCCCCCGAGGTGGCCGCGGCCCGCGAATCCCTCGAGCTGCCCCCCTCCCCCACCGACGTGGAGCTGGAGTGCCTGGCCCAGACCTGGTCCGAGCACTGCAAGCACAAGATCTTCAACGCGGTCATCCGCTACGACGACGGCGAGCGCGAGCACGTGGTGGACTCCCTGTTCGACACGTTCATCCGCGGCACCACAGGCGTGGTCGCGCGCAAGGTGGACTGGCTGGTGTCGGTGTTCCACGACAACGCCGGCGTCATCCGCCTCGACGAGGACCGCAACCTGGTGTTCAAGGTGGAGACGCACAACTCGCCGTCCGCCCTGGACCCCTACGGCGGGGCCATGACCGGCATCGTCGGCGTCAACCGCGACCCCTTCGGCACCGGCATCGGCGCCGAGCTGCTGTTCAACGTGTGGGGCTACTGCCTGGGTTCGCCGTTCCACGACGAGCCGCTGCCCGAGGGTTTGCTGCACCCCCGCCGTATCCGCGACGGCGTGCACAAGGGGGTCATCGACGGTGGCAACCAGAGCGGCATCCCCTACGGCCGCGGTTGGGAATTCTTCGACAAGCGCTACCTGGGCAAGCCGCTGGTATTCTGCGGGACCGTCGGGGTGATGCCCCGGGTCATCAACGACGTGGAGTCCCACCTCAAGACCGTCAACCCCGGCGACCGGGTGGTGATGGTGGGCGGCCGCATCGGCAAAGACGGCATCCACGGCGCCACCTTCTCCTCGGAGGAGCTGCACGCCGACTCGCCGGTCCAGGCGGTGCAGATCGGCGACCCAATCACCCAGAAGAAGATGACGGATTTCTTGCTGGAAGCGCGGGATCTAGGCCTGTACGGCTGCATCACCGACAACGGCGCGGGGGGGCTGTCCTCCTCCGTCGGTGAGATGGCCGAGCTCTGCGGCGGCGCCCGCATCGACCTGGCCCTGGCCCCGCTCAAGTACGCCGGGCTGCAGCCCTGGGAGATCCTCGAGAGCGAGGCCCAGGAGCGCATGACGCTGGCCGTGCCCCCGGACAAGCTCGGCGCGCTGATGGAGCTGGCCCAGCGGCGAGAGGTGGAGGCCACCGAGCTGGGCGAATACACGGAAGAGACGGTGTTCCAGATCCTGTGGGGAGACCGCACCATCGCCTGCATCGGGATGGAGTTCCTCCACGACGGCGCCCCGGATATGGAGCTGAAGGCCGTGTGGGATCCGCAGCCCGGCGAGATGCCCGCCCAGGTGGAGCCCGAGGATCACGGCGACGCATTGCGCGCCATGCTCGGCCGCCTGAACCTGGCCTCAAACGAGGAGAAATCCCGCCAGTACGACCACGAGGTCAAGGGGCTGAGCGTGATCAAGCCGTTCATCGGCAAGCGCTCCGACATCCCCTCGGATGGGGCGGTGTTCATGGCCGGCCACGGCTCCCCCGTGGGTGTGGCCCTCAGCGAGGGCATCCTGCCGCGGTACTCGGACCTGGACACCTACCACATGGCCGCCGCCGCCGTGGACCTGGCGGTCCGCCGGGCCGTGGCTGTGGGTGGCACCGTCGGCCGGCTGGCGGCCCTGGACAACTTCTGCTGGCCGGACCCGGTCAAGTCGGATCGCACGCCGGACGGCGAGCACAAGCTGGCCCAGCTGGTGCGGACCTGCCGCGGATTGCAAGACGCCTGCCTGGCCTTCGATCTGCCGCTGATATCCGGCAAGGACAGCATGAAGAACGACTCCACCCGCGGTGGGGTCAAGATCTCCATCCCGCCGACCTTGCTGGTGTCGGTCATCGGGGTGATGGACGACGTCAACCGGGCCGTGAGCCTGGACGCCAAGCGCTTTGGCGACCTGGTCTACGTGCTGGGGACCACCCGCTCCGAACTCGGCGCCTCCGAGTACCTGGCCATGCGGGGCGAGACGGAGCGCGGCGAGGGCTGGCTCGGCAGGCAGGTCCCCACCGTCAACCTGGCCCACTCCCGGGCCTGTTGTGAGGTGGTCAGCAAGGCCATCGGCGAGGGCATCCTGCACGGTGCACACGCCGTGGGCGCCGGGGGACTGGCGCTGGCCTGGGCGCGCATGGCGATGGCCGGCGAGCTGGGCATGCGGATCGATCTGGAGAAGGTCCCCGCCCTGGGCCTGCTGACCCCGGCCGAGCTCCTGTACAGCGAGACCGGCGGGCGGTTCGTGCTCACCGTGGCCCCCGAGGACCGGGAACGGCTGGAGGAGTTGACGGTGGGCTTGCCGCTGTTCCGCGTCGGCGCCGTGCTCCCCAACCCCCACGGAGGATCCCCGATGCTCACCGTGGTCAACGGAGACGAGACCGTGCTCGACGAGGACGTGCTGGCCCTCAAGGCGGCCTGGAAGGAGACTCTCCATGGCATCTGATACCCCCGTCAAGGCGTTGATCATCACCGGCTTCGGCCTCAACTGCGAGGCGGAGACCAGCCAGGCCTTCCAGCTGGCCGGCGCCGAGCCGGTCCGGGTGCACCTCAACGATCTGCTGGAGGGGCGCCGGGCCCTGGACGAGTTTTCGATCCTGGCCTTCATCGGCGGCTTCAGCTTCGGCGACCACCTGGGCGCAGGCACCGTGTTCTCCAACCGGCTGCGCTGCCGCATGTGGGATCCGCTCAAGAACTTCATCGATGACGGCAAGCTCGTCGTCGGCATCTGCAACGGCTTCCAGACCCTGGCCAAGCTCGGCCTGCTGCCCCGGCTGGGGGACGACCCCTACGCCCGTCGCATCGCCCTGGCCGAGAACGACCGGGGCCTCTTCCACGACGGCTGGGTCACCCTGGAGGTGAACCCGGACTGCCCCAGCGTCTTCTTCCGCGGCATCGATCGCATCGAGCTGCCGGTGCGCCACGGCGAGGGCAAGCTGGTGTGCGCGGACGACGCCGTACGCGACGCGCTGGTGGAGCAGCAGCTGGTGGCGGCACGTTATATCCATCCGGAGACGGGGCTGGTCACCGACGAGTTTCCGTTCAATCCCAACGGCTCCGAGCTGGCTGCGGCCGCACTCTCCGATCCGTCGGGGCGCATCCTGGGCCTGATGCCGCACCCTGAGGCCTACCTGTACCCCACCAATCATCCCCTCTGGACCCAGCACCGCATCGACGGGCCGTTGCCGGAGCACGGTGCGGGGCTGGCGCTGTTCAAAAACGCGGTGGAATTCGCTCGCCGGGAACTCCTCTAGTTCGTCCACCGCAGTCAACCAACCCCATCTTTGGTGCTACTCTGTTTTTCGGAGGTGGGTTCGATTGCGTGTGGGCTCGGCGACGGTGTTCTCACTGGTATGCCTGATGATGGCCTGTGGCGAGGACCGCCACGCCTACGATTTTGACGGCGACGGCTGGGAAGACACCGTCGACTGCGGCCCCGAAGACGCCACCATCTACCCCGGAGCCCCGGAGACCTGCGACGACGGGGACGACAACGACTGCGATGGGCGGCCCGACGATCTGGACCGGGACTGCAACGCGCACGTGTCCTCGACGGATGGTTGGCTCGACGTGGCAACGGGGACGTACCACTCCTGCGGCATCGACGGGGACGGGGAGATCCACTGCTGGGGCTGCGAGGGCTACGCCGTGGACGAGGGCCAGTGCGACCCACCGTCGGGGACCTTCGTCCAGGTGATCGCCGGTCACGTGTACAGCTGTGCCCTGGATGCGGACGGGGAGGTCGAGTGCTGGGGCAGCAATGTCGGGTATCCGCCCGAGGGACCTTTCGTACAGATCGACGGTGGAGAACTGCACGTCTGCGGCATCCTGGAAGACGGCAACGTGGACTGCTGGGGCAACAACCAGTCGGGGCAGTGCGATGCCATCGAGAACAACTACTCACAGGTCGCTGGCGGGAATACGTACAGCTGCGGGCTCGGCTACGGCGGTGTCCTCGTGTGCTGGGGCTGCGGCAGCGGCAGCGTGGATCTCTGCGACCCGCCGGATGGGCTGTACACCGAGCTATCCGCCGGGTTCGAACATGCCTGCGCCGTGGATGGCTCCGACCATGTGGCCTGCTGGGGCTCGAACGACAATGGGCAATCCTCACCACCCGCCGGTGAGTTCGCCGTCCTGTCCACCGGCGATGCCCACAGCTGCGGTATCTCCCTCAACGGCACCACGCTGTGCTGGGGCTGCACCCACGGCGCCCCGGACGAGGCCTGTGCACCACCGGCCACGGACATGACGCAGATCCATGCTCGGCACAATCACAACTGCGGCCTCTCCAGAGATATCGTCGTCTGCTGGGGGGCCTGCGAATTCGGAGAGTGTTCACCACCCTGACCGTGGAATGGAGCGCTTCATGAGTCGACGCCCGGCCCTGCTCTCGATCTCGATCCTCGTGCTGCTGTGCGCGGGGTGCCCGGAGGATCAGCCGACCAGCTACGATTTCGACAACGACGGCTACGCCGACGACGTGGACTGTGCTCCGGAGGATGAAGCCATCCATCCCGGCGCCCCGGAGGATTGCGAGGATCAGCTGGACAACGACTGCGACGGGCGGCCGGATGCTTGGGACACGGAGTGTAACGAGTTCGTCTCGACGGAGGGTGGCTGGACCGACATCTCCGGCGCCACCGTGCAGAGCTGTGGGATCGACGGCAACGGGGATGCGCTGTGCTGGGGATGCATCGGGGACAACGTCAATTTCGGCCAGTGCGAGGCGCCGGAGGGCAGCTACGTACAGATCGATGCGGCGCCGTACAATACCTGCGCATTGAGCGACTCGGGTGAGGTGGTGTGTTGGGGCTGCCAGGGCGACGACCAGGCCGGCAACGACTCGGATCACGGGCAGTGTGACGTACCCGGGGGCACCTTCACGGAGGTGGCCAGCGGCCAGTTCCACTCCTGCGGGATCGAGACGGACGGCAGCGCGGCGTGCTGGGGCTGCGACGGCCAGCACAACGGGGGCGGCGTGGACGGCGGCCAGTGCACCCCTCCGATGGCGACGTTCACCCAGATCGACGCCGGTTTCGCCCACAGCTGCGGTATCCGAGACAATGGATCGGTGGATTGTTGGGGGAACAACAGCTGGGGCCAGATATCCGAACCGGAAGGCTCGTTCACGTCGGTGGCCACCGGGTATTTCCACAGCTGCGCCCTGGCCACCGACGGCGCCATCGAGTGCTGGGGCTGCACCGACACGATGTACGATTTCGGACAATGCGAATCCCACGACGGGCCGTTCATCGCCGTCGGCGCCACCTTCTACCAGACCTGTGGGCTGACCGCGGACGGAGCCCTGGAGTGCTGGGGCTGCGAGGGCCATCCGGACTGGACGGCGAACATCGATTTCGGCCAGTGCCAGATCGACGGGGTGCAGTTTGACCTCGTCGGCCTGGCCGAGGACCACAACTGTGGCCTCCGGGACGGCTTCGTGATGTGCTGGGGCGCCAACAACGCCGGCCAATCGTCTCCCCCCTGATCCCGCTCCCAGTCGCCCGAATCCCCCATCCTGCCCCGAATTCACGCCCCTACCATCATCCCCGGGTTGACGGAAGCCCTCCCAGTAGCGATAACTTGTGCCCCACTTCCCATTTAGAAACGCACACGCACGCGAAGACTGGAGCCAGATCATGACGCGACGTAAAGAACGGTTGACCGCGAGCTTGCTCATCGCACTCGCGGCCCTCGTGCTGAGCTTCCGGGCCACGGCCCAGGAGCCGGTGACGCCCGAGACCGACGAGGAACTGCGCGGCCTCATCGAGGCGGCCGGCACCACGGATGACAACGACGGCGCGAGCCTGGTCACCGTCCAGTGGCGTACCCGGGTCGAGGTGGAAGACAGCGGCCTGGGCCACATCTACAACCACGAGGTCATCAAGTGCCTGTCCGAGAAGGGGGCCGCCGAGCTGGCCCGCCTGAGGCTGGATTTCGACCCGGCCTCCAACTTCGTGGAGATCCGCAAGCTGCGCGTCCTGCGTGCCGACGGCACCATCGAGGATCTCAGCTCGGAGCCGGGCGTGGATCTGCCGCAGCCGCAGCACGGCATCTACTGGAACGCCCAGATGAAGCTGGTGCCGCTGCCCCGCCTGAACATCGGCGACGCGGTGGAGATCAAGACCTACATGAAGGGCTTCCTGATCGCCTATCTGGACGAGATGGAAGCCGCTGCCGCCGCAGCCGGCGGTGGTGCAGCAGCGGACGAGGGCGACGAACGATTCATCCCCCCCATGCGCGGCCACTTCTACGACGTGGTGTACTTCCACAAGCACCACCCGGTGAAGACCCGCCACTACACGGTGGTCACCCCCCTGGACAAGCCGGTGCAGTTCGAGGTCTACAACGGCGAAATCCAGAGCTACGTCAGCTACGACGAAGAGCAGCTGTCCTACCGCTTCTGGCGCCAGGATCAGCCGGCCTTCCAATCGGAAAAACGAGCGGTGGATTTCCCCGACGTGCAGACCAAGGTCGTGCTGGCCACGGCGCCGGACTGGGGTTCCAAATCCCGCTGGTTCTGCACCGTCAACGAGAACCAGTTCAACACCGACGAGGGGCTCGCCGCGCTGACGGACGACCTCCTGACTGGCGCCAAGACCGACGAGGAGAAGATCCGCCGCATCGTGCACTGGAGCGCCAACGAGATCCGTTACTCCGGCATCAGCATGGGCAAGGGGGAGGGCTACACCCTGCACCCCGGGCCGATGATCTTCCACAACCGCAGCGGCGTCTGTAAGGACAAGGCGGGCATCGCCATCACCATGCTGCGCCATGCCGGGTTCACGGTCTGGCCGGCGATGACCATGGCCGGGTCCCGCGTGGAGCGCATCCCCGCCGACCAGTTCAACCATTGCGTCGTCGCCCTGCAAAATGCCGACGGCACGTTCATGATGCTCGACCCCACCTGGGTCGTTTACTCCCCCGAGGTCTGGTCGTCCGCAGAGGGCGAGCAGCACTTTGTGGTGGGCACCCCCGAGGGCGTGGAGCTGATGCAGATGCCCGCCTTCGACCCGGCCGCCAACAAGCTGCGCGTGGAGGCCAGCTCCTCCCTCGCCGCCGACGGCAGCCTGACGGGCAAGGTGACCTTCAGTGGCAACGGCTACTGCGACCAGCGCCTACGCCGGGAGATGGTGCACTACAACAACTCCCTCAATCGCCAGGCCTGGTTCGAACTGCTGATCAGCCGCGTCGGCTACGGCGCGCAGGTGGACAAGGTGAACATCACCTATCCCCGCATCCAGCAGATCACCAACCCCATCCGCTACGAGGTGTACTACTCCATCCCCACCTTCGCCCTCGGCGATGGGGACAAGCTGTACTTCTCGCCGCCCACGGCGCGGCACATGATCCACACCAGCCGTATCGCTCCTTATCTGGACTCGGCCGGTGCCAAGGAGCGGACCCAGCCCTTGCTGCTGTGGGCGCCGCGCATGCGGGAGGCCACGGAGACCGTGACCCTGCCCGCCGGCTACAAGGTGGCCCACCTCCCCGAGGACCGGACCATCGACGGCAACATCGCGTCCCTGACGACCCACACCGAGGTCAAGGGCCGCAAGCTGGTGTTCACCTACACGCTGGTCATCAAGCGCCGGGAGATCCCGGTCGAGGACTACGAGAACTTCCGTGAGGTCGTGCAGGAGGCGCTTTCGCTCCACGAAGACCTGATCGTCCTGGAGAGGAAGTAATCATGCGCGCTATCTACACGTTGTTGCTCTCGTCGTTGCTCTGCCTGTCCCTCGCCGTACCGGCGGCGGCGCAGGTCCCCGACTACATCGCCAACGCCCCCGGCTATGACAAGTACCCGGATCTGGACGGGATCATGGTCCGCCAGATGATCCGGCTGACCCTGGACGCTTCCGGCAAGGTCGAGCGCCACGAGGAGCACGCCCTCAAGCTGCTCTCCGGCCACCTCACCCGCCAGAACCGCTTCGACCCACGCGTGCACTGGAACGACGACCGCGCCGAGCTGCGCATCGACCAGGCCCGCACCTACATGCGCGACGGGACGGCCGTCGACGCCAAGGCCAACTCCCTGGTGCCCAACACCGCTGACGAGATGCAGTGGGCCGTGCCCTACGCCAACCAGCGGGTGATGACCATCGCCCACGTGGGCGTGGAGCACGACGCCACCTCGGTAACGGCCTACACCATCACCGACCGCAAGCCGGCCGGCGTGCCGTTGTGGGGCGTGCTGGAGCTGCAGGACATCGTGCCGATCCTCGACCAGTGGATCACCATCCAGGTCCCGGAAGGAACGACGCTGAACTTCCGGGGCATCGACTGCCAGTTGAAGCCCAAGGTGGAGACCAAGGACGGCCTGGTCAGCTACGTGTTCCACCGCACCGACATCCCCCCCGTCAACACCTCCGAGTTCGCGGGCACGCACCAGGGTATGGCGCGTCTGGCCTTCACCACCGCCCCGGACTGGAAGTTCGTCCGCCAGTACCTCGAGAAGAGCATCGAGCCGGCCCTGTCCCCGACTCCGGCGCTGCTGAAGAAGACCGACGAGATCGTCGGTGAGGCCACCCTGGGCGCCGAAAAGCGGGCCCTGATCCACACGTTCGTGGTGGATGGGGTGCACTCGGTGCACTGGCCCATCGAGGCCTTCGACTACGCGCCGCGTTCGGCGGCCGACGTGCTGGATACCAGCGTGGGCCACGGCCTGGACAAGGCCGTGCTGCTGGCCGCCATGCTCCGCGCCGCGGGGATGGACGCTTCGGTGGCGCTGGTGGCCAGCGAGCCGATGGCCGAAGACGCCGTCGCCGCGCTGCCGCAGCTGGACCAGGCCTGGGTGGTCATCGAGAGCGGGCACCACCACTACTGGATGGACCCGATGGCCTCGGCCAACGCTCACAACGGCACGGACATGGCCGGCAAGACCGCCCTGATCCTCGACGGCGGGGACCACGGCCTGGAGACCATGCACGCCCTGACAGCGGAGCAGAATCGCGCCGCCATGCGCGTGGTGGTGGCGGTGGCCGACGGCGGGCACGAGCTCACCCTCTCCGGCTCGGCGGACCTGGACCTGGCCCACGGCTACAACCCACTGGCCGGCTACGACCGCACCTCGGACCGCCAGCAGGGGCTGGCCGGCAAGGTCGCCAAGGTCTGGGGCGGCGCCAAGGCCTCGGAAGTCTTCGTCGGTGCCCAGGGCAGCACGCTGACCTCCCTGCACACCGAGTTCGACGGCGGCACCATCGAGGTCCCGGACCACGGCCTGGTGCGGCTGGCCGTCCCCCGGGTGCCCGGCGCCATCTGCGGCGGCAAGCTCGGTACTCACCGGGGCGTCCGGACCCAGGTCCTGCCCCTCCCCGGCCCCGCCACCGAGCGGGTGGCTATCGAGCTGACGATCCCCAAGGGCTACGAGCTGGCCGCCGCCCCCGGCGCCGTCGGGATCTCCAACTCCGTGGGATCGGTCCAGCGGGAGGTCACGCAGGACGGCAACAAGCTGACCATCTCCACGATCCTGCGCATCGAGGTCGGTGAGGTCGCCCCGGCGGCCTACCCGCAGCTGCGGGCCCTGCTGGACGCGATGATGTCCGAGAGTGCCCACACCGTGTTGATCCAGAAGACCAGCGGGACCTGATCACGATGGGTTCGAGCAAGGTCGCCATCGTCCGGACCGCTCCGGAAACCGTTCTATCCGACTACCACGAGGTGATGAACCTCGCCGGCTACCAGGACGTGCTGGACAGCTCCCTGGATACGGCGCTGAAGATCAACATCTCCTGGCACTTCTTCTACCCCGGATCCTCCACCACGCCCTGGCAGATGGAGGGGGTCATCCGGGCCATGAAGCGGGACGGGTACAGCCCGGACAACATCCACGCCTGCCACAACCGCACGGTGGTCATCGACGCCCACCTGGGGGAACGGGAGAACAAGCAGATCAACGTGGTCCAGGACCACGGGCTGCGCAACGTGCACCTGTACGAAGGCGAGGAGTGGATCAAGATCGGGGACGCCGTGGGAGATCTGACGAAGGATTTCCTGGTTCTCAACGACGTCTTCCCCGATGGGTTTTCCATCCCGAGGCGCTTCATCGGCGAGAATATCCTGCACTTGCCGACGATCAAGACCCACATTTTCACCACCACCACCGGTGCCATGAAGAACGCCTTCGGCGGGCTGCTCAACGAGCACCGGCACTGGACCCATCCGGTCATCCACGAAACACTCGTGGACCTGCTGCGTATCCAGCAGAAGATCCATCCGGGCATCTTCGCGGTGATGGATGGCACCTTCGCCGGGGATGGGCCCGGTCCCCGGTGCATGATCCCCCACGTCAAGAACGTGCTGCTGGCGTCCGCCGACCAGGTGGCCATCGACGCCGTCGCCGCCAAGCTGATGGGATTCAATCCGCTGGACGACTGCAAGTTCATCCGCCTGGCCCACGACCTGGGGCTGGGCTGCGGGGACGTGGACGAGATCGAGATCGTCGGTGACCTGGACGCCGCCCAGGAGAACTGGAACTTCCAGGGCCCGTTCCACGAGATGACCTTTGCCTCGCGCAACCAGCACCGCATCTACTGGGGGCCCCTCAAGAAGCCCATGGAGTGGTCGCTCAAGACCTGGCTGGCCCCGTGGTCCTACGTCAGCTCCGTGGCCTACCACGACATGTTCTGGCTGCCCCACTACGGCGCCGACCACATCCGCACCGCCATGCAGAGCGACTGGGGCCACCTGTTCGCCAACTGGGAGCGGGTGGCGCCTGATCCGGACGGCCGCGGCTACCCGGACGTGGGCTGGGAAGAGGGCCGGGTCTCTACGACGGGGGTGCGGCACTTCCTGCGCGGATTGCGGCTGCTGGGGATGGCGGTCAAGGAATCGCCCGAGTTCTTGAATTCTGCTCGCAAGTTCCGGCGGTGAGACGACCGGCCGCTGCGGCTAGCCTGTCCATGGCGCTGTGTGTGGCCCTGGCGCTGATCGCCTGTTCCACGCCGGATCCGGCCCCCGTGGAGCCTCCCTCCCCCACCGAGGCCCCGACGCCTCCCGAAGAATCGCCCCCTGCAGTCACACCGACCACCGTCGCCATCGACATCGGCCACACCCCGGCCAATGGCGGGGCCACCAGCGCCCGCGGGGTACCGGAGTACGAATTCAACAGACGGATGGCCGGCGAACTGCTGACCACCCTCCACGAGGCCGGCCACGTGGACTCGTTCCTGATCAACGCCGAGGGCGGGGAGATCACCCTGCAGGACCGCACCCGGCTGGCCGCAGAGGGGGACGCCGACCTGTTGATCTCCCTCCACCACGACTCGGTGCAGCCCCACTACCTGGAGGCCTGGGAGCACGAGGGGCATCAGCGCTTCTACTGTGACCGCTTCCAGGGCTATTCCCTGCTCGTCTCTGGCCGCCAGGCCGCCTTCGAGCAAAGCCAGCGCTGGGCCAAGGCGCTGGGTAAGCAGCTCGTCGCCGCCGGCCTGTCGCCGACGCTGCACCACAACGAGCCCATCGAGGGGGAGAATCGGCCGCTGCTGGACCAGGATCTGGGTGTCTATCAGTACGATGGGCTGGCGGTGTTGCGCCGGGCTTCGATGCCTTCGGTGATCCTGGAGTGCGGTATCCTTGTGAATCGGGACGAGGAAGCACTTCTGAACGAGCCCAAACACAGGCAGTCGATCACGGCGGCGATCATGCGAGCGGTGGAGGCGTTCCGAACACCGGGGGAATGATGCGGCGGGGTTCGCTCCACATCCTGGTTTTCCTGTTTCTGCTTACAGCGGGGGTACAGCTCCAGCTGGGTGCGGTCGCGTTGTGGGGATTGCCGGACCCACTCGTCACCTGGGATTGGCTACCGGCTCTCATCGGCGGCGGGGCGACCCTCGCCCTGATGGTACTGAGCTGGCGCCGCATCTACATCCCGTATGGTCTCTCGCTGCTGCCCGGGTTGGCCTGCGCCGTACTCGCGGGTCTGGTGCGCCTGGAGGAATCGTCCAGTTCATTGCAACTGGCCGGTGAACTGGACTGGCTCTTGGTGTCCAAGGGGCACTTCCTTTCCTATCCCAGATCTCTGGCGGGAATCGTCGCGAGGATGCACGACCACACAAGCGTTTACCTGTTCTGGGCGGGCATCCAGCTGGCCGCTGCGGCGGTACACAGTTCCCTGTTCGTGCAGTCACGCAATGACCGGCCGACGGGCCTGCCTTGGCGACTGTGGTTCTGGCTCGTGGCAGCGGGCGGAGTCTCGCTGTTCGCGACCGCTGCCGTCTGCTACCAGTACGACGTCTTGAAGCATCAAACCATCCAGCCGGGCTGGACCTCTTTGTTTGCAGGTGTATCCGGGGGGGTTACCCACTTGTCGACGAGCGACGGTTGGCGGTACAGCCTGCCTATCTTGGTCACCATGACCCTGATTGTCGGTCTTCCCGTGCTCCACCATGCCGTCTGGAGAACCGCACCTCCCGATGGTCAGCGGACCGGTGTCGCCGGAGCGAGATGGCTCTTCTCGGCAGGTGTTGTCGGAGCCATCCTCTGCCTGGCCATGGCGACCCGGATCTGGGCCGCTGGATGTGTTGGCCGTGAGCACTTCCACGCCGCACAAAACACCTCCAGTGCCCTCAACGTCCTGACGACGATGCCAACCGCAAATTCGTTCTATGGAGCCACCTGTTTCGTCACGCCATTGTTGTGGGGTATGGCATTCGCCGGTGTCATCCTGATCCACGTCCCCTTCCGCTTCGCGAGCAAGCGTGTACTGGTCCCGTGGCTGATGCTCATCGGCGCCACGGTGGTCTCTGTTTTTCTGGGGGTCAGGGCCACCACAATCATCAACCAAACCTTCGGCCAGCCGTGCCGCTCGGAATGCGTCTTGGAGGACACCTTTCACGCAGCGGCCGTATTACATCCCTTACCCAAACGCGGACAGAGGTACCAACATCCGCAGCACGCCAAAGGTTCGATCCGTTGTATCGCCGACGAGGGGAGGTTCGAGTGGGCCACCGTGGATTCCATGTTCACATACGTCCGCCAGCGCTCGGCCGTATTGTTCATCGACCATTCGACGTTCCTGTACGTAGGCTACAACGAGTGTTTCTGTTCCAGGGGGCACCCATTCAATGAGTCGCTCTATTGTGAAGAATTCGATTCGGTCTTTGACGCACTACCGGCCAACCCACGTTTCAGACGCCGGACGCTCAATATTGCCGTTTCAGCGTCGACGCCGATGTCCACCATCGACCCCCTTCGCTACCACTTGGCCAACATGGACTACGGTGACCCGGATTTCATCCTTCGTTCTCCAGGTCCGGAACGCTTGACCTGCTTGCGTGTCATGACGACGGACCGCTTGTTTCTTTCGCGCTACCTACCCCATCTCACGGTTCCGATGAGCCGTCTGCCCGACGAACCGCTGCCGTACCCACCAGCCTCGCCTGCCCCTGGCCCGTCCGTGGACGAAGCATGGAGGCTGCACATCGAAGCCGACGTGGTGAGCCTCACGGCATATGACGGCCGGCACTTCGAAGCCAGCACAGCAGATGATCTTCTGTCCATGACGTCATCGATACTGAAAACAGAACCCCAACCCCCAGCGCTATTCGTCACGTATGAACCTGAATTGAACTTCGAGGCGGAGGCGCGGGCCCGTATGCTGTTCCTGCAGTCCGGATATGTGGATTCCGTCGAACCGATGCCCTTTGGCGAAGAGGGGATGCCCATCCCCGAATGATGTGGGAAAACGGGACGCTCATAAGAACATAAGAAAATCGAAAAATTCCACGGATCGAACCGTAGTAAATCCGCGCAGTTACAAAGTTACTTATGTTCTTATGAGCGTCCCTTTTTCTTCATTCCAGGTTGTGCCAGACCCGGACATCCTCGTCGAAGTTCCATTGCACGGCCAGGTCGTATCCCTCGTCCTCGCCTGCCTGGTCGCCGACACAGGTCCAGGATCGCTTTTCTGCGTACAGGCTTCCCTCTACTGAGTTGAGGGGCTCGACGATGGCGGAGCGGTGGGAGTCTAGCAGCAGGGCGCCGCCATCCTCCAGCTCCGCGTAGTCCTCGCCGAAGGTCGCCGACGCCGTCCCGAGCTTGGAGGTCTCCCCATTACCCTCCCAGACCTCGAAGAGGCTCGTTCCGTGTGAGTTGGCGCTGACCCGGATGACGTTCACGGCTTGCGGGCAGGACAGCTCGTCCGCGAGGTGCTGCACATCGGCCTCGAAGCAGGCCGTCAGCCAGATCTCGTCCAGGACCCGTTCAGTGGCCCCGGTGGCTCCACGAGTGACCGTGATGGAGGCGGCACCCTCGCTGGCTTCGCACGTGCCGATGGAGGGGCCCAGGCCTGCGGCATCATGGCCCGGGACCGTCTGTTCGAAGAGCACGTCGAGGCTCTGACGATCCAGGATCTGGACCGTCATCTCGCCCCCACCGAAGGTGCTGGTGGGACCGCTTTCTGCGCAGGCGGCGACCGCGAGGCCAGATACGGAGACCAGGCACCCCCAGAGAAAAGGACGTGCAATTCGGCGTGAACGACAGCTGCTGTGGAACGTGTGATGCATCCGGCCTATCCAATCACGATTTGTTCCGGATTCGCAGCAAGAATCGCTCCAGATCACCGGGCCGTGAGGTGCTCGGCGACCAGGCACGACGCCGACCGAACCGCCATTGAGTCCGCAGGCAATTCGAGCAACGACACGCCCCGACGATCCAGGTCCGCCAGCCGCTCGTCTGGCGGCACCACACTCCACAGCTGCAGGCCGTGTGGGAGGCCATCGCCCGCGGTCAGCTGCCGATTGACGACGCACCCCACGTCCCCCCGAACCCGCGTCCGCTCCCCGAGGATCCCCGCCAGCTGCTCCGCCGTGCGCCACCCCCGCCGGGAGCCATCGGTGACGACCAGGGGGATGTCCACCCGGCCCAGCACCTGCCGGTTGACCTGCTCGATGCCGGCCTCCGCATCCACCAACACGTAGCGGTACCCGCCGGCCAGGGTCTCGATGGCACCGCGCAGCAGTGTGTTGACCGGGCAGAAGCAGCCACGGGATTCGGTGCGGCCCATGGCCAGCAGGGCGTATTGATCGTGTTCCTGCAGCACCTCCAGGACACGCCAGTCCAGAGCATCGGCCACGGCCTGATTGTCCACGTTGCCGCCGCGGGCCTGGTCGATGACCTGCTCCTTGACGTCGGCCACCGTGGGCCCCATCTCCAGCCCCAGGGCGTAGACCAGCCCGCCGGCCGGATCCGCGTCCACCAGCAGCAGCGGTCCCTCGCCGGCTTCCAGCAGCGCCCGCGCTGTCAGGGCGCACAGGGCGGTCTTGCCCACCCCCCCCTTGCCGACGAAGGCGATGACCTTGGCCCGTTGGTTGGCGCCCATGGTGTCAGGCCGTCTCCCGGGCCCGGACGATGCCGTCGGACATGCGGCCGAGGATGCGCATCGGCCGGATGGGGATGCGGGCCTTGTAGCGGGTGACCCCGGCGGCCACTCCGACGGCGAACATCGATCGGTCCACCATCCGCAGCAGCGTGGTCCGGCGCCGGGACACCGGCGGTGGGTCCAGGGCGTGCGGGGCCGACGTGTGCCGGACGGGTGGCTTTTTCTCGACGAGCAGCGGAGACGTGCGCTCCATACCACGGGCCATGGCGGCCAGCGCCCGCTGCAGCTCGGATCGTTCCAGACGGCCCAGGCCAAGCCCGGCGATGAAGGCCATCGCGCACCACGGGCGCTCTGTGACACTCGCGGCGAACCGCCGGCCCCGGGCCGTCAGCTTGCGTCTCACGCCGCCCTCGCCTTCTTCGTCGTTCTCCACGCGCGTGACGAGATGGTCGCAAAACAGCGGTGGGCTCAGCTGCAGCAGCGGGAGCATCTTCGTCATGCCGTACATCCCGCCACGGAGCATCAGCTGCCGGTCCCCCAGCAGCTCGGCGGCGGCCTGCGTCCCCAGCATCAAGTCGCGCATCACATCCGCGGTGGCGGACATCGTCACCGTGCCCCGTGTGCCGGCCGGGTTCACGGTGACCCGTACCGGATCGGCGGAAAAATCCAACGCCAGCGTGGTGCCCGATGGGCGGAACTCCATCACCAGCAACGGCTCGTCTGCAAGGATCGCCTGGAGCATCCCCGAGATGGTCGGGAACTGTTCGAAGAACTCGGTCAGCGTCCGCTCCGTGTCAGCCTGTGTCATCGATTTGCCTCCTGTAGCGGATGGTGATGTCCCGCAGCTCGTCGCACAGCGGCTGGTCGTCGCAGTCGCCGCAGGCCAGATCGAGGCACTCGGCCTCGCCCTCCCCGACCAGGCGCAGCTTGCGCTGTTTGCCCGCCAGCACGTGCGCCTCGGCGGCGAGGGACGACAGCTCTGCGATGAGGGCCCCGTGGGTCGCCACGATCACCTCGACCCCGAGCAGCTGAGGGAAATCCCTGCGGAAGGCCACCCACGCCGCCGTACCCAGCGCAGAGAGCCCGAAGCCGTCGCGCAGCCGGCCGCGACCCACGCGGATCCACAGGCGCCCCGGCAGCGTCCTGGACATCACCCCTGGCAGCCGGTTGGTCAGATGCAGCGCGGATTCCAGCTGGGCAAGGTGTGCCGGTTGTTCTGGATCCATGGCGACGAGCACGATCAGGGCCAGCGGCAGCGGACGACCCGCCCCGGCCAATTCCGGCCCGCAACAGCGGATCAATCCGTCGTGGATCCGATGGGTGTCCCCTGTAGTCAATAACAGGGCTCGGGACTCGGTCCCCGGCCGTCCGAGCTCCACTCCCACGTCATCGCCCACCACCACCGCCGGCAAGCCTTCTCCCCGGCGGGCCACCCCCCAGCGACGGGCCAGCCCCTCAACATCGCGGGCCACGATCGTCCGTTCTTCGGCCGAATACCCCCCCAAGATGTGCCGCAGCCGGGCGATCTGCCGGCCGTAGTCCACCTGTCCCGGGCCCGTCTCCATCAGCCAGCCTCCCCCGCTTCCAGGTGCTTCACCAGCCGCTTGTTGAGGGCCACCAGCGAGGCGACGATGGGCGTGCCCAGCGCCCGCGGGAACACCGAGGAGTCGGACACGTAGAGCCCTGGGATCTCCGTTCGTAGGTCCGTATCGACCACCTGCCCGATGGCGCAAGCCCCCCCGGGGTGGGCCCCACGGATCGCCGTACGCGAGAGGCTCTTGCAGCCGGCCTTCACCAGGACCTCCTCGGAGATGGACGCGCCGCGCTCCAGCTTCTGGCGGTCAGCGTCCGTGAGAGGCTTGGAGAACGATCCGTCGGCGTACAGCTCGCCGGCCATGTCGTCCTTGATCTTGACCATGATCCCCATCGTGCGCCGGTACCGCAGGACCCCCAGCGCCTTGGGTGGTGATGCCAGCCCGACCTGGGCGGGATAGAGCAGCCAGGGGTCGATGAGGGGCGCGAGCATGAAGCCTTCTGTTTCATGGAACTCCCAGGTCCCTACACTCATGGGCGGGTTCTTCGACGTCCCCAGGGCCGGCGAGGGCGCTGCGCCATACACGACCACCAGCGGATCGATGAAGATGCCCTTGCCCGCCTGGGGGATGCCGCTACGCTGGAGGATCGGCGCTGATCCCATGCCGCCGGCGGCCAGGATCACCGTGGGCGCCCGGAAGGTCACCTTGCGGCGGTGGACCCGCGCGACCACCCCCGTCACCCGCCCCCCCGCATGCTCCACACGGGACACCTTGGCGTGCTGGATCAGCGTGGCGCCGGCGTGGCGCGCGTCCGCGACGAACCGCCGGGAGGTCCACTTGGCGCCGTGGGGGCAGCCAAGCATGCAGGAGCTGCAGCGGGCCACGCAGCGGTTGGGATCGATGAACTTGTCCAGCTTGGTCCAGTGGTAGCCCAGCTGGTTGGCCGCCTCCATCAACGCCAGCGAGCTACCCTCCAGCAGCCTGTCGGGGAGCGTGTTGACCCCCAGCTCGCGCACGGTCTCGGCGGTCTCGTCCTCCAGATCGATGCCGTAGTCCGACGCCAGGTAGTCCGGGGGGGCCTTGTAGGTCCCGCAGGTCATCAGGGTCGTACCCCCGGTGGTCAGGCCCCGCACGCACTGCAGCCCCTCCTTGGAGAACCGCAGCCCGATGCGGTCCGCAAATCGGGCGGCCCCGATCTGGGTCCCCATCAGGGCCTTCGGATACCCGCCCCGCTCCAACAGCAGCACGTCCCGCCCGGCCCGTGCCAGCTCCCGCGCCGCGGTGGCCCCAGCGGCCCCCGTTCCCACGACGATCACATCCGCTTCCCGTTTCATCCCCGACCTCCTTCGGACTCGCGTTCAGCCGCGGTGACGGCCGCACCCAGGGCCCCGATCAGCTGTGGGTCCAGCGGTTCTTCGAAAGGCGCCAGTTCCACCCCCAACCGTTCCTCCAGCGCCCGCAGCACTCCCCGGCTCTTGGCCACTCCTCCGGTGACGATCACCGCGGGCTGGAGCCCCACCCGGCGGGCCAGGGAAGCCACCCGGCCAGCCATCGCCTCGTGCAGGCCGCGGATGATCTGCTCCAACTCGGCCCCCTCGTTGATCAAGTTGATGATCTCCGACTCGGCGAACACGGAGCACATGGAGGTGACCACGCACGCCCGGGTGGCGCCGATGGACAGCTCGTCCATCCGTTCCAGGGGCAGCTCCAGCGTGCGCGCCATGGCCTCCAGGAAACGCCCGGTGCCGGCGGCGCACTTGTCGTTCATCGCGTAGTCGAGGAGGAACCCTTCGTCGTCGATGAGGATCGCCTTGGTGTCCTGACCGCCGATGTCGAGCACGGTGCGGGCCCGGGGTGCCACGAAGCTCGCCCCCCGGCCGTGGCAGGTGAGCTCGGAGACGTTCTCGTCGGCAAAGGGGACCAGCGCCCGGCCGTAGCCCGTGCCCACAACGACGTGGATCTCCTCTTGCGTGATCCCGGCATCCTGGCACGCCGCAGCGTAGATCTGCTCCGCCGAGCGCGCAGGGCTAGCGGTGGAAGGGCCGATGGCCGTACCGGCGATCTTCCCGTCGCACAGAACGACCGCCTTGCACGCCGTACTGCCGATATCGATGCCGGCGACGCTCATCAGCCCGCCCTCCGGGCCGCCCGCTGCTTGCGGGGCCAGACCACCTCGTTGACGAACCGCGTCAGCTCCGCCTCGATGGCCTCCCGGGGCGTGATGCGGGAATCGAACATGTCGAACTCGAAGACCAGCAGCGGGATGCCGGCGTCGCGGCACGCCTCGCGGAACAGGCCCAGCCCGCCCCAGGCGTGCTTGCAGGCCACGTGCCCCGCGAAGATCCCGCAGTCGGCGCTGAAGGACTCGTGCATCTGCATGAAGTCGGCGATGTAGTTCTCGATGTTGCCGCGGAACTGCCGTGCCATCGGGTGGCTCTTGACCAGCTTGCGGGCCAGCCCGTAGGCCATCGTCTCAGGGGTCGCGGTGTCGATGAGGCCCTCGTTGGCGTAATATCCGAATACATCCACGGGCACAGACAGCCCCAGTTCGCTCTCCATCCAGTCGTAGATCTGCAGGTCGGTCCAGACCGGGTCCTGGTACCACACGGCGCGAACCCGCTCGCGGTACGGCCGCTCCCCCCGCGCGTTGCGTTCGCGGGCCTCGCGGGCCAGGGCGTCGGCGATGCGAACGCCGGCCTCCGTGCCGGCGAACAGCAACTGGTGGACAAAGGTGAAGGCCACCAGCTTGCCGGACTGGGTCAGGGGGATGCGGCGGCGCTCGTCCAGCCAGTCCCAGATCGATTCCAGCGCCAGGTTGGACAGGTCACAGACGTGACGCATGCGCCCCCAGTCCATACGAAGGCCGGTGTGTTGCTCCAGGAACGGGACCATCTCCAGCAGCTGGGCGGCCACGTGCTCCAGGGTGCGCTCATCGTTGTAGTAAGGCACGTCGATGATGAAGGTGGGGCGCTGGCTGAGTTCGGCCATGGCCTGGGTGGACAGCACCTGGGTGTCACAGGGGGTATTGATGCCCACGCAGCAGCTGGCAGGGGGATAGAGGCCCTTGCGGATTGCGCCGATGGAGGCCTTGTCCGCCGAGCAGGTCTCGGCGGGTACACCCGCCGCCTCCGCTCGGTCGATGAGGCGGTGGGTGACGTCCGGATCCCCGAGGATACTCTGCAACGCCCCGTGGGCGGCGATGCCCAGGTGGGCCGCCCCGCCCAGCCCCAGGATCAGCTCCGGCGTGAAGCCCAGGTTGTACCAGACCAGCGGCTGCCCCCGTTCCACCGCCCCGACGGTCTGGCCCAGGTACTCCCACACCTCGGCCACCAGCGTCTGCAGCCCGTGCCCCCGGGGATCTTCCCGCAACAGCTCGAGCACGGCGGGGATGGAGCTGCGCAACAGCTGCCACTCCGGGGCCTCCATGACGTTCGGATTCATACCTGCGCCTCCACCGGGCGTGTTTCGCCCGCCCCTTTGCGCCCCCGGCGGGCGGAAGATTCGATGAGTTCCATGAAGGCCTGCACGCGGGTGCTCACCTGCCCCGCATGGGCCATGCCGTACTCACGCTCCAGCAACAGCAGCGGGACGCCGAGGTCCCGCAATCGATGGCGCAAGTTATGGGCATCCGAGCCCCAGGGATCGCAGAATTTGAGCCGCTGGAAGACCACGCCGTCGATGTCCCGCTGGCGGCACCGCTCCAGCAGGTCCTCGACCCGGTCGGGGAAGCTGCCCATCATGCGCGCGCAGGAGGTCTGGAAGAAGGTGCGGCGGCAAATGGCGTCCAGCGGATCCGAGCCGTAGCGGCGCACCGGCTCCGCGGCATTGCGCGAGCCAAAACACAGGGTGTCGGCCGCGACCACGGCGCCCTGGCGCTCCAGGGCGGCGACGAACTCCGGTTCGTCCAGTTCCCCACCCGCCAGCAGGAGCCGGGCTCGCGGTACGGGCCCCCGGGGCCGGGCGGCCTCCGCCGCCTCCAGCAACTGCTCGGCCAGGGCGCAGAAACGCTCCGGCGGCATCACCTGAGAGGCCACCGCCACGGTGAGGGCATCGGCTCCGGAGAGCAGCGGCCGACGGCGGGCCCGCAGCTGATCGACGCGGCTCACCAATTTGCGGACCTTGTTGTACAGGGCGCACGCCTGCTTGAGCTTGTTCTTGCTGAGCGTGGTTCCCAGGTGCTCGGCCAGTGATTCACCCAGCGTCCGCACCTCGTCGCGGTAATACGAATACAGGGACTCGCGGGCATCGCGGGGCAACGAGATGAAGCCGTGGAACCGCAGCGGCGTCTTCAGCCGCCACAGATCACAGGCCCGGCGCACGTGGTCACAGGTATTGAGGGACACCTCCCCCTCCAGGAAGTCGTACCGCCCGTCGAGCGCCAGGCTCATCACATGCCGCACGAACGTGCACGTCCGGCCGGTCATGTAGGTATCCGCCATGGCCGAATCCAGGCTACCCGCACCCCGCAGCCGGATCGGCAGCGCCCCCGCGGCCCAGATGACCTCCGGGGGTGCGTAGGCGCAGAACACCCCGACGACCGGGGCGCCGGACGCCTCCCACTCCTCCACAAAGACATGGTGCGGGCCTTGATGAACCTGGCGGAACAACGCCATCACACGGTTCACCCCCCTGGGATGGATGCCGTTCATCGCCCCTTCCCCTCTCCCGCCCCACCCGCAGCGGCGCTGCGGAGGCCGTCGAACATCGTGGACACGGCCTGCCGAACGAGTTCCTCGCGTGATTTGCGGGTGAACATCGTCTGCACACCCCCCATGGACAGCAGGATGATGCCGGTGGCCTGGCCCCAGTAGATGGTGGCCACGTCCCAGGGATCGACGCCGTCGACGATGCCCTCGTCGAGCCCCTTCTTGACGACAGAGACCACGATCCCCAGGCAGGCCCGTTCGTGCTCCTCGAGTCTCTCGCGCACGTCGTCCGAGCAGTTGCGGATCATCTCGGCGGTGGCCTCCTGGAAGATGATCCGGAAGTAGCGCGGGTGCTCCTCGGCAAAGGCGAGGTAGACGTCCACGATGGCCGACATGGCGTCTTCCACGCCCATCTCGGCCACCGGGATCGCCTCCAGCCGTTTGCGCAGGATGAGGATCCCCCGCTCGGCCACGGTGAGGAACAGGTCGTCCTTGTTCTTGAAGTACAGGTAGACCGTGCGTTTGCTGAACCCGGCGGCCCGCGCCACCTTCTCCATCGTCGTGCCGTCGTACGCCCCCTGGAAGAACAGTCTACGCGCCACATCCAGGAGCTCGGGCCCCCGGTTCCCACGACCACCCTCTTTACGGCGTTTCACGATGGGCGACTCCAAAAGTAACCGACGGTTAGTAACTAATGGTTACTTTTGACCAGGCCGAAGCTACTGTCAAGGAATGTAATCAACGGGTAGTTGATGTCCGGGTTACGATATCGAAAGCTCTGGAGTGCACGCACAGCCTCCATGGAGGATTACCGATGATTCGAAGATTGAGCCACCTCATGATCGCCAACGCCTTGATCCTGGCCGCGGCGTTGGCCCCATTCCCCGGCCCGGCGGACGCATGCACCACGGTCCACATGGCCCACGCCAGCTCGGCGGTCGGGAAGAGCTTCGACTACAACATCGGCTACGGCCTGGTGGTGATCAACAAACGCGGGATCGAAAAGGTGGCGATGCCTACCGAAGGCGCCGAACCGGTCTCCTGGATATCGGAGTACGCCAGTGTGAGCTTCAACCAGTATGGGGTCGAGATGCCCCACGGCGGCCTCAACGAGGCTGGCCTGACGGTGGAGCAGATGTGGCTCGTCGGGACCCAATACACCGACGACGAGGTCCTCCCCGCGATCAATGAGCTGCAATGGGTCCAGTGGGTGCTCGACAACCACGCCACCGTCGAGGAAGTCATCGCGGCAGCCGCCGACATCCGCATCTCTTCGGTCTTCGCCCCGCTTCACTACCTGGTCTGTGACGAGAGCGACGCCTGCGCGACGTTCGAGTACGTCGAGGGCGAGTTGACGATCCACAGCGGGGGCGAGATGGTGGTCAACACGCTGACCAACGACACCTACGACACGTCCGTCGAATACCTGGAGCAGTTTGACGGCTTCGGCGGCGGCGAGCCCATTCCCACCTCCGCCAGTTCCCTCGACCGCTTCGTGCGCGCCTCGGCGCTGGCTCTCGAAGATCCCACCGAGGAACTCCCCGACGCCACCTTCTCGATCCTCGACAGCGTCTCGCAGGGGCCGTTCAGCGTGTGGAACATAGTCTACCTCCCCGAGGACCTGCGGGCGTACTTCCGTACGTATACAGAAAACCAGATCAAGAGCGTGGATCTGGCCGCGTTCGACCTGGATTGCACGGCGCCGACGATGATCCTGAACATCGACCCCGGCCTGGAGGGTGATGTGACCGAGGAGTTCGAGGTGTACACCGAGGAGGCCAACCGCGAGTTGCTGGAATTGAGCTTCGCGGACATCATCGACTACCTGCCTGAGGGCACCATCGACGACATCGCCACCTATCACGATCTGCAGGAATGCACCCTCGTCGAGGGCGACGACGATGATGACTCGGCGGGTGACGACGACGACGATGCCAGTGCCGATGACGACGACGATGACGACGACGACGCCCAGGAGGACTGTTCCTGCACCGTCTCCGGGGATCGGGCCATCTCGGCGCCGCTGGCGCTGGCCTTCCTGGCAATCTGTGGTTGGTTCTACCGTCGCCGCAGGTGATCCGGCGAGCCGACGGAGGGCGCCTCAGGCGTCGAAGTACAGCTTGAACTCGTAGGGATGGGGACGGGCGTCTACCGCCAGGACCTCCTGGTGCTTGACGGCGATCCACTGGTCGAGGATAGCCGGCGGGAAGACGCCGCCACGCTCGAGGAATTCCCGATCGCCTTGTAAGGCATCCAGGGCGCCATCGAGGGAGTGGGGGAGCTTCTGGATCTGCTCGGGAGCCAGGTCCTCGGCCGGGCCGAATCCCTCGGCGACGGCGTCGATACCGTTTTCGATACCGTCCAGGCCGGCCATCAACAGCGCGGCCAGGGTCAGGTTCGGGTTGCCGGTGAGATCGCCGGGGCGGTACTCGACCCGTGTCTCGGCCCCCTGAGCCCAGCGGGGAATGCGCACGGCGGCGGTCCGATCCGCCGGGCCGAAGGTCATCGACACCGGGGCCTCGAAGCCCGACGTGAGCCGCTTGTAGGAGTTGGTGGACGGGTTGGTCAGCCCGGCCAGCGCCTGACCGTGGGAGAGTATCCCGCCGATGAAGTGCAGCGCTGTCTTGCTGAGGCCGGCCGGCCCCTGCTCGTCGTGGAACAGATTCACGCCGCCCTTGCGCAGCATCTGGTGCACGTGCCAGCCGTTGCCCGGCTGCCCGTACAGCGGCTTGGGCATGAAGGTGATGCGCAGCCCGTCCAGGTGCGCCATGCAGCGCAGGATGTACTGCACGATGGCCGCGTGGTCGCCAGCCGAGTCCGCCGGGTCCAGGTCGAACTCGATCTCCTGCTGGCCGTGCCCGCCGGTCTCGTGGTGGTGGTACTTGACCGGCATGCCCAGGCTCATCATCAGCTGCACCGCCCGATCGCGGAATTCGTCGTACCGATCCGCAGGATTGAGCAGGTGATACGTGTTGAACTCGTAGCCTTCCTCGCCGTCGATGCGGACGTAGTTCTCGGCGCCGCTGGTGTCGGCCTCCACGTCCCGGAAGATGTAGAACTCGTATTCGGGAGCGACCAGATAGTCATCGGCGATGCCCAGCGAGCGCATGCGGCCCAGGGCTCTGCTGAGGATCCCGCGCGTGTCCTGGTCCGCCAGCGGAAGCCCGGGTTCGGCCAGCCTCACCGTCCCGAACAAGCTCACGGTGGGCACGGTGCGGAAGGTGTCCACCTGGGCGGTGGCCAGGTCCGGCAACATCACCATGTCCGAGGATTCCACCTTGCGGAACCCATAGGAGGACCCATCGAACCCGACACCTTTTTCCAGGAGCTGGGGTGTGAACTGCTCCACGGGCAGCGTCAGGTGACGCAGCCGGCCAAACAGATCGATGAGTTTGAGATCGACGAAACGCGCCTGGTGTTCCTCGATGAGGCGCAGGACGCGCTGGAATTCACTGGAATTCATGAATACTCCGATCGATGTCGATTTCCCCTATCGTAACAGGTGAATCACCATGCCGCTGCGCAGCTTGGGTTCGAACCAGGTGGATTTGGGGGGCATCACCTGGTCGTCGTCGGCCACCGAGAACAGCTGTTCGATGCTGGTGGGGAACAGGCTGAACGCCACGGTGAACTTGCCCGAGTCCACCAGCGACTCCAGCTCCTGCGTGCCACGGATCCCGCCGACGAATTTGATGCGAGCGTCCGTACGCGGGTCGCCGATGCCCAGCACCGGCGCCAGCAGGTTGCCCTGCAGGATGGCCGCGTCCAGCCGGGCCACGGCATCGTCGGCGTCGTAGGTACCCTCCTTGGCGCTCAGCCGGTGCCATGTGCCATCCACATAGCAGCCGAAACAACCGGCGCGCTCTGGCTCCGGATCGTCCATCGGCGCCACCTCGAACTCCTGCGAGATGCGCTCCAGGAACGCCGCCGGCTCCATCCCGTTGAGGTCCTTGACCACGCGGTTATAGGCCAGGATCTGCAACTGTTCGGCGGGGAAGATGACCGACAGGAAGCGGTTGTAGGGCTCGTCTCCGGTGTGGCCCGGGTTGTCGTCCCGCAGGGCGTCCCGCACGCGCAGAGCCGAGGCGCTGCGGTGGTGGCCATCAGCGATGTACAGGTCCGGCAGGGCACCGAAGGCCGCCTCGATGCGCTGGATCAAGGCGGCGTCGTCGATGACCCAAAGGGTGTGCTGGATGCCGTCGTCCGCCGTGAAATCGACCACCGGGTCACCGGCGATGGCGTCTGCCATTGCCGCACGGGTGCCGTCGCTGGAGCGGTATGCCAGGAATACGGGCCCGTTCTGAGCCCGGGACTCCAGGATGTGACGGGTGCGGTCGTTCTCCTTGTCCGGCCGGGTGAACTCGTGCTTCTTGATATGCCCCTGCTCGTATTCGTCCACCGAAACACAGGCCATCAGCCCGATCTGCCGGTGTTCGCCCATACGCTGGGCATAGGCATACAGGCAGGGTTGGGCATCCTGCGCCAGCACGCCGTCGTCGATAAACTTCTGCAGGTTGGCCACGCCCTGGGCGTAGACCCGGTCGTCGTACAGCGACATCTCGGGGGGCAGGTCGATCTCGGGTTTGACCGCGTGTAAGAAGGTGTAGGGATTCCCCGCCGCCATGGCTCGCGCTTCGTCGGAGTCGAGGACGTCGTAGGGGGGGGAGGCCACCTGGGCGGCCAACTCGGGCTGGGGACGGAATCCCCGGAAGGGGTACACTGCAGACATGTTCACTCCCGATATCAGTGGTTCACGGTGGCAGGTATTGGAAAGGCCGCCCGTGTCCTTGTCAACCCCCGTGGCACGGTTGTTTACGCTTCTTTTACCTACCCTGATGTTCCTGGCCACGGCCTGCGATGAAACCCAGACGCCGGACGACGACACCGTAGCCGACGACGATACGGGGGACGACGACGCCGAATTCACCTACCTACGCTACGACTACAGCTTCGAGGTGGACGGGGAAAACACGGCGCTGCAACTGGACGTGGTGGTGCTCGACGAGGCGCGGGAGGTGCTGTGCACCTACCCCATCGAGTTCGAGGCCAGCTACGCGGGCGGCGCCGACCAGGGGGGAACCCTGTGGCCCGCCATCGACGAGACGCTGGCCATGACCGCCGCCACCGATCCCGGGACGACGGACTGCGGCCCCGAATACGGCCTGCCCTACCACGATTCCCCGGCCTCCCTCATCGATCTGTGGAGCCCCCTCGCCTTCTACAGCTGCGACGCTGCGTCTCTGGATGACGATTTTCTGGGGGACGATCCCACCGGCACGACGGACGGCAGCTTCTCTGCGTACTGCGACCAGCTGGGCCCGATCCTCGCATCACAGGAAGGCCTGGGCCCCATGGAGGCCATCTGGCTGGCCCCCGGCTCGGAGGGCCAGATGGACGGGCTGGGGGACTACAGCTATCTCCCCGGCGCCGATGGTGAGACGTTGTGGATCTTGTGGGGCCTGCTGTTCGCGGCCCCCGAAAACGGGGATGAGCCGGTCAGCGGGCTGTCCGGGGCCTATGTGGCCATGCCGATGTGGCTGTTCGTGCCCTATTGAGGGCCTTCAGGTCCCTTCACCTCTTCCAGCTTCAACTTCCCCGCCCGGGCGTCCACGCCCACCACATGCACCCGGATCGTCTCCCCCGCTTCCAGCTCGCGCACCGGCTTGAATCCAACCATCATCCCCACGGCGGGCAGGAACAGCCGCACCCGCCGCCGCTGGCGACGCATCACCAGCCCGTCCAGCTCCTCCCCGATACGTTCCCCCAGCCAGACCAGCTGCCAGTACTCCCGGGTGCCCTGGCTGACCATCCGCGCCCGGCTGACGATGGCCTGGGCGTCCCCGAGGAGCCGCTCCAACTTCCGGGCGCCCAGCACGCCGTGGCCGTCGATCCCAGCCAGCAACTGCCGCTGGGCCAGCAGGTCCAGGTACCTCCGCAGGGGCGACGTGATCTGCGTGTAGCAATCCAGCGCCAGCCCGTGATGACGCTCGGGGGCCACATCGACCCGGGTCTTTCCCAGGCAACGGGTGGCCCGATAGACCTGGAAACGATCCGTCGGATCCAGCCCCTCGGGCAGGGGGAACGACAGGTACTGGTTGCGGTACGGCATGGGGAGCTTCAGCTCCACGGCCCGTAGCGCGGCGGCGTGGTTTGCCTGCACCATCCACTCCGCCACCATGCGGCGGGAGGCGCTGTCCGGCGCCGTCACGTGCATCTCCGGCCGTCCGGTGGTGTTCAGCCTCGGCTGCACGTCCGGCAGCAGCGTCTCCAGAGCCCCGGCCGCCAGCCGACGGCGGGTGAGCGCCTCGGCCAGCCGGCACAGCACAGCCAGCTCGGGCTCCCGCCCATCGGCGATGGCCCCGTCGGCGTCGAGGTAGCTGACGGCCCGGGAGACCTGCACCACCGAACGGACGATCTCCCGCCCCGTCACCTCGCCGTCTTGGGCCAATTCGAGGAACACGGTGAGGGCTGGACGCGGCTGTCCGATCTGCAAGCTAGCGGCATCCTCGGCCAGTACGGACGGCAGCATCGTGCGCCGCCCTTCGGGTAGGTACAGGGTCGTCTGGCGGCTCGCCGCCTCCCGGTCCACGAGCCCACCAGGGGTGATGAACGCCCCGGGCTCGGCCAAGTGGACGCCCACGCGCCAGCCCCCGCCAGCAAGCTCCTCGAGGCACAGCGCGTCGTCCACCTCGGTGGTGCCTTCGTCGTCGATACTGACGATGGAGCGGCCGGTCAGATCACGCCGGCCCGCACGCTCGAACCCGGCCCGGGCCGTATGCGCGGCTTCCTCCAGGACATCGGCGGGGAATTCCCCGTCCAGGCCCTGGCTGATCCGCAACAGGTTCTGGTGCTCGTCGAAGATCCCCCGTTCCACCAGCCGGGCAAAGGCCGCACCGGGCGTGGATTCGTAGCCGGCGGCCTTCATCAGCGCCGCCCCCGGCTCCCGGGCGGACGGCTGCCCCTTGATGGCGGCAAACTGGCGCAGCTCCTCGAGCATCGCCTCTCCCCCTTCGGGGATCTCGTCGCTCTCCCCGGTCAGCCAGGCGACCATCCCGGCCCGCAACTTCTCCGCCCGTTGGGCGGCCCGCCGGGCAGCGACCATCTCCTCGACCTGCTGGGGGGTACGGATGTCGATGACACCGGCGCCCAGCTTGAACCACAGGCCGTCGGCCGCGGCCACCCGCATCATCAACGCCGCCTCCCGAGCCCCGGCGTCAGGGAAGTGCACCCGGGCCAGTTCCAGGGGGTCCACCGAGGTCCAGCGAGCGTTCACCTCCTGCCAGAGGGGTTCCAGCTCCACGGCGGCCACCTGGGCCGCTGCCTGCCGCTCGTAGGCCTCGAGCTCGGCCACAGCCCGCTGAGAGTCCGCGTCGATGGGAATCCCGGTAAAACACAACACGCGCTGAGGGGGGAGCTTGAGGGCCTTCCCCCGGCCGCTGACGGCGGTGAAACGGCCGCCATCCTGGCCCAGCAGGGCGATGGCCGCGACCTGGCCGTGCTGTCGTATCTCGGCGATCTGGGGCAGAGCGATGTCCATCAAGGCGCCTCTTCGCGTTCACAGGTGAAGGTATAGAGATCCCGGTCGCCCGCATTGTCCCGGTCGGACGCCAGGTAGAATTCCCGTCCATCGGGCCCCACGTCGATGGCCTCATCGGTGGCCCCCTCCGCGTTGACGCCGGCAAGCACCCTGACGTGGCTCCAGCTGTCCCCGCTCCCCACCGCGTAGACCACGTCGAGCAAGGCCTCGGTGTCGGCCCCCTGGACGAAGAACAGCACATCCCCCTCCGGTGCAACGGACGGGTCGGTCTGGGCCCGTTCGTCGTTGATGCCGAGGACCAGTTCAGCCTCACCCCAGTCCGTCCCGTTCCAAGCGCTGACCCAGATATTGGCCACCAGCGTCTCGTCGCTGCGCTTGAAGTACAGCCGCTGCCCGTCGGGAGAGAGGGCCGGCTTGTTCTCCAGCGCATCGGTGGCCAGCCCATCGATGCAAGCCGGTTCTCCCCAGCCGTCCTCGGTACGCGCAGCGGACCACAGGTCGTAATTGCCGTTGTGATTCGAGCCGTAGAACAGGGTGTGGCCATCCGGAGACAACGAGGGATTGTTCTGGCCACCGGGTGTATTGATCGGCTCACCCAGGTTGACCGGATCCGACCATGCCAGCCCTCGAGCAGAGCGGGTCGCCATCCAGATATCCGAATCCCCCGCTCCATCCGGCCTGTCCGAGGAGTAATACAGCTCCAGTCCATCCGCAGAGAGGGTCGGCCCCGCCTCGCTGGACGCCGTGTTGATACCCGAGCCGAGGGACACGGGCGCCCCGCAGGTGTAGCTCACCGCTGGTTCGCCGTCGTCATCCCCCACGGGATCGACATCACAGGCGTTGGCGAACGAGGCCCAGAACAACAGGACCCAGATGGTCGGCCGTCGGCACACGGCGGAATTATGCACCGAAACCGCCCCGCACGCCCGGGCGAGCCGCGCCGTCCTGATTTAGGTATGCTCAACGGGTGAGCTGGCTGACCGACAACTTCACCGAGGCGGACCGCAAGGTCACGTCCTCCACCCGCTGGCCGCGACTGCGGCGGTTCATGCATCACCCCATCACCGATCTGATGGTGATGATGCTGATCCTGCTATCGGTGATGTGCATCATCGCCGAGGTCCTCAGCCCCCCCGGCCGCCTGCAGTACTGGCTGCGAATCGCAGACAACGTGTTCATCGGGATCTTCGTGGTGGAGCTGAGCCTGCGCTACGTGATAGCGCCCACCAAGAAGCGCTTCTTCCGCTCGTACTGGCTGGACATCATCTCCATCCTCCCGGTGACCCGGGCCTTCCGGATCCTCCGCCTGCTGCGCCTGCTGCGCCTGTTCCGCTTTGGCGTGATGCTGGACCGGCGGATGGCGCGGGCAGCCCGCATCTTCCGTCGCGGACGGGAGGGCTACGTGATGGTGATCTTCGCCATCATCACCTTCGTGCTGGTGGGGGCGCTGGCGATCAACTTGCTGGAGGGGGCCCACAACGCGGATTTCGAGTCCTTCGACGAGGCGCTGTGGTGGGCGGTGATGTCCCTCATCGCCGGTGAGCCCGTGGGAGGGCAGGCCACCACCGATGGCGGGCGGGTGGTGGAGCTGCTGCTGATGATCGGCGGCGTGACGGTGTTCGCCATGTTCACCGGTACCGTCACGGCGGCCGTGCTCCAGGTGGTCAACGACCGGACGGAGGAGATCAACATGGAGATCGAGGACCTGACCGGTCACGTACTGGTGTGCGGATTCAAACGCGGTAGCGAGGGCATGATCGCCGAGCTGCAGGTGGATCCGGTCATCAAGAGTAACGGCATCGTGGTGATCACCGACCACGACGTGGAGCCCCAGCTGCACGCATCCAATGTGAGCACCGACCGCGTCTGTTTCCTGCGGGGCGACCACACCCGTGTGGACGTGCTGGAGCGGGCGGGCGTGGAGCGGGTGGCGATGGCCATCATCCTGCCCGACAAGTACGGCAGCCTCAGCGACCAGGACCGGGACGCCCGTT
Organism: uncultured Rickettsiales bacterium; assembly: GCA_964504165.1. Lineage (GTDB taxonomy): Bacteria > Myxococcota_A > UBA796 > UBA9615 > CAYRNR01 > CAZDDH01. The sequence goes on from CAZDDH010000043.1 coordinate 36,535, forward strand.
CCGTGCTGACGGCTCTGGTCATCGAGAAGCTCAACAAGCAGGCCTACGTGGTCGTGGAGCTACTCAACCCGGACAACGAGACCTACCTGCGCATGGCCGGCGTCGAGGAGGTCCTGGTTTCGGACCGGCACACGGGCCGCCTGCTGGGTTCGACGTCGCGCAACCGAGGGTTGATGCGTACCTTCCGGGAACTGCTGACCTCCGAGTACGGCAACCAGTTTTTCAAGATGCGCCTACCCGCCGCGTGGAATGGCCAATCGGTGGGGACCATCCACGATCGCCTCAAGCTGGCCTACAACGCCACGTTGATATCCGTCGAGCGCACCGGCTCCAACGCTGCCACGATGGTCAACCCTCCCCCCAAGGAGGTGCTCATCGAGGGGGATCGCATCGTTTACGTGGCGAAAAAACCGATCAAGAAGGTGAAGTGAGCCCGGGGGGGGGCGTTCAGCGGCGGCGGGAGACGAAGGCGACCAGGCCGCCCAGCAGGGCGAGCATCGTGACGGGAGTCCCGGAAGTGACCCCCACGTTGCCCTCACACGCGCAGGCCCCACCGCGGACGCCGGTATCCGCCGCGTCGGCGTCGTCGTCGTCGCCACCGCAGTCCAGGCCTTCGTCGATGGTGCCGTCGCAGTTGTCGTCGCGGCCGTTGCAGACCTCTTCGGCCAGAGGATTGATCTCCTCGTCCGAGTCGTTGCAGTCGCCTGGGTCGTCGCAGGTGTAGTAGCCGTCCTCGTCGGCGTCATACCCCTCGTCGATGAGATCGTCACAGTCGTTGTCGATGCCGTCGCACACCTCTTGCGCCCCCTGGTGCACGGTCTCGTCGTCGTCGTCACAGTCGCCATCACAGGTGGGATAGCCATCACCGTCGATGTCAAAGTCCTCGTCTACGTTCCCGTCACAATTGTCATCGCGGCCGTTGCAGCTCTCTGCGGCGCCGGGATGGATGTCGGCGTCCAGATCGTTGCAGTCGTCCACTTCGCTGTCGTACCCATCCCCGTCCTGATCCGCTGCCACGGCCAATCCAGGTAGCCCCAACAATCCCAGCCCCACAACCACCAGCCATGCTCTCCGAATCATCTTGATACCTCCTCTGGACGAGGGCGATCATTGCCCCGCCTTACTCATCCTCAATGGATTCTAACATCATGTGCGGCCGGCCGGCGTATTCCCGCCCCGGCCCGCGCCACGATGCCTCCGTTTTGGGCTCCATCGACCGATGCCCGCCGCCGGTGCCGGCCCACGCCTCGATGGCAGGCGCTTCCACCTGCCGATCATCGATGCTCCGGGTGACGAACAGCCCGACCGACAGCACGACGATGGCCGCGAACATGGCCAACACCAGCATCAGCAGCACGATGACCACGCCGATCAGCACGCGATTCCGCCGCCGCTGCCGGACCTTTTCACGGGCGCCGTGCTTGCGCGGAGCGGGTGAAACGGCGGTCATCTCGGCGCTCGGGTTCGGGCCAACCACCGGGGAATCCGGCACCGGTTCGGGGACGGTGGGCGAGAGCTGCTCCGTCTTGGGAGCCGGGGCCGGGGCCGGGACCTCGCCCTCCTCCTCATCCTCGATGGAACCCAGCGCCATCAGCTCCATGGTCAGCGAGCCGATGTGCCCTTCGCGGGCGGCGGCCTCGACGGCCTCCTCACGGGTCCCGAACTGTACGACCTGGACGGTGATGTTGTCGTGGCCACCCGCCTCATTGGCCAGCTGGATGAGCCTGTCCGCCGAATCCTCTGGGCTGCCCGCAAGCACGGCGGAGAGGATATCTGCGTCGGGAATCATCTTGAACAGCCCGTCCGAGCAAAGCACCAGCAGATCGCCCGGTTCCAGGGCCAGCGGCTCGCTGCAGCCTTCCGGTTCCCACTGGTCGGGCATCCCCAGCGCCCGAGCAAGTTTCTGCAGGTCCCCGCCGTACTCGGACTCGATGGCGTCGTGTAATCCCCGGCGTTCCAGTTCGCGGCCCACCGTATGGTCCTCGGTGATGGGGTTCAGATCCCCATCCCGCACCAGATAGATACGGCTGTCTCCGACCCAGGAGTAGTAGGCCAGCCCATCACGGATGAACAGGCAGACCACCGTCGTGCCCATGCGCTCCCGCCCCGTGGATTCCCCCTGGAGGCCCATGATCCGCTGGTGAGCCTCCCCGATGGCTTCGTTGAGGCGCTGGACCGGTTCCCTGACCGCCGAGCTGCCGTAGTGTTCGACGATCGTTCCCACGGCCATCTGGCTGGCCTGGTCCCCGGCCCGATGCCCGCCCATGCCGTCCGCCAACACGAACAGCCATCCGCCGCTCACATCGAGGATTCCATGGGAGTCCTCGTTGATCGAGCGGTTACGGCCCACATCGGTGCGGCTTGCATGGACGAGGGAGGTATCGGGTGACTCGGCAGGCATTCCAGCCATGCTACGAACGTTGGGAACCCTACGCAAACCGCAGAGATCGATTCTCAAACGGCTTTTCACGCTGGCGGCAACTGTTCATACTGTTCAAGAGGACGCAAATGAGTCTCCCTCAGCCCTGCATGGGGCCGGGATACGAGTTGTGCTTCAGGACAATCGGATGCAGAAGAAGCAGGCTGTCGGGTAGTCAAGATGTGCAGATCGCCGATCCCGTTCGCTACCGTTGTTTTGGCTGTGCTGTGCTTCAGCGCGTGTGATCCCCCCGTCGAATCCTTCGATTTCACCCTCAACCTGAACCTGGCCGGCGACGAGACGCTGATGTCCGAACTCGAACGCCTCGAGGTGGACGTCATCTACGCCGACGGGTCCCACACGGCCGCAATGTGGAACTGGTTCGACGATGGAACGTTGCTGCAGATCGATGAGGTCCTGCCCGAAGAGCAGGTCCGTTTCGAGGTACGCGGCATGGTGGGTTCGGAAGAGATCGCTTTCGGACAGAGTGAGCCGGTGGACCTGATCGATGGCGAGGGGGCCTGGGTCCTGTTCCACAGGCACGGGGTTTTCATCGACCTGGAGGGGGGAGATGTGCCGCGCCTGGGCCACCGGGTGTTCCCCATCGATGGCGGCGCCATCGTGGTAGGCGGGCTCATCGAGAACGGGGAGTACGCCCCCATCAGCAAACTGGTGCGCACGGAGAACGCCGGCTACGCCCTGGTGGATGTGGACGAAGGCCCGGAAGCCTGGGGGTTCCAGGGGTCGGTCATCCGTGGCGGGGATCTGGCCGGCCAGATTTTCCTCGCCGGTGGCGCGGCGGCGATCCACCCCAACATGGACTTCGACGGTTTCACGGACCGCTACACCATCTGGGACCCGGAGACGGAGAGCTACACGGTGGACGACGGCACGCTGGAGGAGGCCCGGTTCTTCGGCCAGTCCGTCGCCCTCAGCGACGAAAACGACGGAAAGCTGGTGCTGGTGGGTGGGCTGGAAGAAGACCTGAGCGACGGCGTAGCCCCGTCGTGGATCATCGAGACCCTCACTCCCGACAATGGCGATGCCGACACGGAGGACGCCGATTTCTACTGGCTACAGTCCACGGTCCTGTGGGGCACGGATGTGGCCATCAGCTGCGGTGGCTGGGATCTGATCGGGGGAGGGCTCAGCGTCCGCAACAACTGCAACGAGTTCTTTGCCAGCTCCAACACCGAAGAGATCCACGAGGACGTCCTGACCACGGCCCGCGCCGGCCACGGGGCGGTCGTCATCGGAGAGATGGGCAACAAGATCCTGATCGTGGGTGGTACGACGAGCGACGGGGTCCAGAACGTCCTGCCGTTGTACGACTGGGACGATGACATCATCGATACCGCCGAGAGCGTCGATCCTGGCCAAGGATTCAGCACGGGCACCATCCCCATGGTCGAGGCTCGCATGTTCCCCGCTGTCGTCCGGATCCCCTCCACGGGCACGGTCCTGGTCTGTGGCGGGCACAACGGCACTTCGCTGGTATCCAGCTGCGAGACATTCAACGAACAGACCGGGAACTTCGTTTCCGCGCCGGAACTGGACCTGGGCGTGGCAGCCAATGGCGTGCAGGCGGCAGCATTGGACGATGGTTCGGTACTTTTCATCGGGGGGAACCGCGGGAACAACGAGGCCGTCAATCTGGCCAAGCTGTATCTCCCGTAGTCCGGAGGAAGGGGGTCGCAAGGTTGAACAACGAAGAAATCAGAAAGCTAGTCGCGGACGCAGAAGCAGGCGAAACGCTCGACCTGTCGGGCTACGATCTGAGCGACCTGGATCTCTCCGGTATGGATCTGACCAACGTCCGGCTGACCGGTGCCTATCTGACCGGTGCGAATCTCAGTGACGCCAACCTCAGCGGGTGCGACCTGGCCACGGCCAATCTGGCCAACGCCAACATGGCCGGAGCCAACCTCACCGATGCCGACCTCTCCATGACCTTCCTGCGGGCGGACCTCAGCCGCGCCCTGCTCATCGGCGCCAACCTGTTCCGGGCCAATCTGGTGGAAGCCAAGCTGGTGGGCGCCGACCTGACCGACGCGGACCTCACCGACGCTCTCCTGGAGGAGGCCGATCTCACCGCCGCGATTCTGAAAGGCGCCATCATGAAGGGCGCGGATCTGGAGGATTCGATCCTCGACGGCGTCCAGGAATTCAACCTGGACGAGTCCATCGATCTGGAGATGGACGGCAGCATCGACGAGGCCTCGGACGGCAATCTCTGACTCGAGTTCCTCCATTTGACGACGGATGATCGCGCCGGCCTGTTTACCCGCCCAGCCACCCGCCTTGGTCCGAATCCAGACGTTCCAAACCCGCCATCCGAGCCGCATGGCGCGCTTCGGTCATCTCCGCCGCAGTCACAGGACGATCGATCGCGGGTGCGTGGCGAGCGCCCGCGCACGGGCGGTACTGATCCATCAGATTGAGGTAGGTGTCCGTGGAGATCTCCTGGGCCAGGAACTCCATCGTCTCGGAGGTGCCGGCCATGTCTTGTGGCATCACCAGGTGGCGCACCAGCAGCCCCCTGACCGCCAGGCCGTCCCCGCCGATCTCCAGATCCCCCACCTGCCGGAACATCTCCCGCAATGCGGCCCGGTTCACCTCCGGATAGTCCGGGGCCTCACACAGCACACGGGCTACCTCTGCGTGGGCGAATTTGGCGTCTGGCATGTAGATGTCCACGACCCCCTCCAGCTGGCGTAACACGTCCGCGTCGTCGTACCCACCGGTGTTGTAGACGACGGGCCGGTCAAAGCCGCCGGCGACGGCCAGATCAAGGGCCTCCAGGATCATGGGGACCACGTGGGTGGGGGTCACCAGGTTGAGGTTATGGCAGCCCATCTCCGCGATCCGGAGGAAGACGCCGGCCAGCTCCTGCGCTTCCAGCGGATGCCCATCGGAGGTCATGCTGATGTCGTCGTTCTGGCAAAACACACAGCGCAGGTTGCACCCGCAGAAGAAGACCGTCCCGGATCCACGATGCCCGACCAGGGGAGCCTCTTCCCCGAAGTGGGGGGCGGCGCTGGCCACGACGGCCCTGCGCCCGATGCCACAGGCCCCCCGTTCGCCGGCGCTGCGATTGACACCGCAGCGGCGCGGACACAGGTTACAATGGGTGAGCCGCCTAGCCAGCTGCCTGGCCTTCAGCTCCAGTTCGCCGCTGTCATGTAGGCTCTGAAGTCGTGATTTCGTCATGAATATTGATGACTCTGACCAATTCCTGCTGTGCCTGTCAATCCACTGTAAAAACGTCTGCTTTTATGCCGGAAACACATGTCCGTTCGATGCCTCGACCCTATGCTAAAAATATCGAGAATCAGAAATTCGCGAAAAAAGGGGAAACCATGCGTCCTGTCCTGTCCTTGATATCCGTCGCCATACTTGCCCTGGGCATCGCCGCCCAGAGCAGCGCGTTCCAGTCGTCCGACCAGAGGATCGAGTTCGTCCCGGTCGGGACCGAGTGGATCGCCGGCCACGGCGCCTCTCCCTTCTCCGGGGATGCCGTCGCCGCGCCCGGCTGGTTCCGCGCCAGGCACGGTGACGCCTGGCAGGTCCGCCGCCACGGCCCCAACAGCGCCTTCTCCCACTACTGGGGTGGGGCCATCGCAGTGGATCCAGCCGCCGTAGCGGACGAGACCGCCGCATTGCGGGCCGCCGAGGACTTCTGGCGCGACAACCCGGAGCTGCTACCGAACGGTGTGGCCCTCGGGGACATGGAGCCCTGGAGCAACGTCGAGGTAAACGGCACCCGCTTCGTCAGCCATCAGCAGACCATCGCCGGTGTGCCCGTCCTGCGGGCCAGCACCTTCGTGGCCATCGCCGACGGGAAGATCGGCTGGGTCGGGGTACGCTGCTTCGCCAACGAGGGCGCGGCAACGGACGTGCTGGTCAAGGAAGCACAGGCCCGGGATACGGCCGTGCTGGCCCTGCGGGACCTGGGGACCCAGGGGATGGGTACCGCCACGGGGCTCCGCTGGTTGCCCCGTATCCTCGACGACCGCGTCGTGATGGAGCTGGTCCAGACCGTGGAACTGCGAGCCCCGGCCATGGGTGGCCGCTGGACCGCCTACGTGGACGCCCGCGAGGACGTGCTGGTGGCCCTGCGGGACGAACGGATGTTCCTCACCGCCGGTGTGGAGTTGGAGCACCACGAGCGCAATCCCAGCACGCCGATGATCATCGACGAAGCCTCCTTCCTGCGGGTGGTGCTGGACGGCAGCAACGAGTACGCGGACATCAACGGCGAGTTCACCACAGGCGGCGACACCGTGGACCTGGGCCTCCGTATCCGGGGCGAATACGTCAACGTCAACAACGAGGCCGGCAGCGACCTGTCCGCGGAGATGGGCACCGTGAGCGACGGCGACGTGGTGCTGTGGCAGACGGACGGTTCGGAGTACGAGCTGGCCCAGATGGACGCCTACGCCAACCACCTCATCGTGCGCAACTACGCCCTGGGCCTGGACAACTCCCTGGATCTGGTGGACATGGAGATGACGGTCAACGTCAACTACGGGGACACCTGCAACGCCTGGTCCTCGGGGGACGAGCTGACGTTCCTGCGCGAAGGGGATGGCTGCAACAACACGGCCATGCTGGCCGACGTGATGTACCACGAGTTCGGCCACAGCTTCCACATGTACAGCATCATCTGGGGCGTGGGTGATTTCTCCGGGGACGTCTCCGAGGCGTTCGGCGACGCGATGAGCTTCCTGCTCACCGACGACTCCGTCATCTCGCCGTACTTCATGACCAACGGCAGCGGCATCCGCGACGTGGCCCCGGACCAGGTCTATCCCGACGACGTGGTGGGGGAGGTTCACCAGGATGGTCTGATCCTGGGTGGCGCGTTATGGGACCTGCGCACCATCTTGCAAGACGAGCTGGGAGACGCGGCCGGGCAGGCGGCCGTCGAGCAGATCTTCACGGGCATGAACAAGGTCACCACCGACATGCCCTCCTCCTACGAGGCCGCCCTGTGGGCCGACGACGACAACGACGACCTCACCGACGGCACACCCAACATGTGCGCCATCGACACGGCGTTTGGCATGCACGGCCTGCTGGCCGGTGGCGGCGGCGCGCTGGTCATCGAGCATGAGCCGGTGGTGCACAGCACCTTGAACAACCAGCCCATCGCCATCGAGGCCAGCGTGACGGCCTACCACCCCGAGTGCGCGGAGGGGGCTGTCGGCGACGTGAGCCTGGCCTGGTCCACCGACGGTGGCGAAAGCTGGGACAGCACGCCCATGGACGACCTGGGCGGCGGCGACTTCGCCTCCGAGCTCCCGGGGGTGCCGTGGGGCACGCGCCTGCTCTACCGCGTCGAGGCGGTGGACATGGAGAGCGGTGAGACCGTGACCCGGCCCACCAACCCCTCGGACACCAATTACTACCTGTACGTGGGCGAGCTGGAAGAGATCCTCTGTGACAACTTCGACGACGAGGTGCTGGAGTGGACCCACGAGCTGCTATCCGGACAGGCCTCGGAGGGGGCCGACGACTGGATGACCGGCACCCCGGCCGGCCGCGGCGGCGACCCGGACCAGGCTTACAGCGGCAACAACGTCTGGGGCAACGACCTGGCCCTGGAGGACAACTGGGACGGCCAGTACCAGGCGGACAAGATCAACACCCTGTACAGCCCGGTGTGGGACCTGTCCGATCACGACAACGTGAGGCTTCAGTTCCGCCGCTGGCTGGCCGTCGAGGACGCCCTGTACGACCACGGCCGCATCTACGTCAACGAGGAAGTCGTCTGGGAGAATGCAGACAACGGCGGCGGCATCCACCACGAAGACGCCGAGTGGATCCTGTTCGACCTGGACATCACCGATTGGGCTGCCGGCGAGGAAGAGGTCCAGATCCGCTGGGAGATCGAAAGCGACGGCGGGCTGCAGTTCGGCGGCTGGACCATCGACGACGTCTGCCTCTATGAGACGGTTGGCTACACCGGAGATGACGACGACGATGACGACGACGATTTTGGCGATCCAGACGACGACGACGACACGCCGATGATCATCGAAGAGGGCGGCGGCTGTAACTGCCGTCAGGCTCCGCAGCAGGGGCACGGCCCCATCGTGGCGCTGACCGCTGCGCTCTTGCTCTCACTGATCGTCCGTCGCCGCGTCGCCTAGTTCCCTTCCTCTCCCCATCCCACCGATTCCGCTTTGACAGTGCCCCCATTCCGCCCCATGATCAGCTCCTGATCTGGAGGTAGAGCGGTGTATCGAGCGAGAATTTCTGGCATTGGCATGTACGTCCCGGACCAGATCGTCACCAACGACGATCTGAAGCAGTGGATGGACACCAGCGACGAATGGATCCAGGCGCGGACGGGGATCAAGCGGCGTCACTTCGCGGCGGAGGGTGTGTATACGTCGGACCTGGCCGTGCCCGCGGCCGAGCAGGCCATCGAGGATGCGGGCCTGACCAAGGGCGACATCGACATGATCCTGTTTGCCACGCTGAGCCCCGACATCCTGTTCCCGGGCACCGGCTGCTACATGCAAGCCAAGATGGACATGATCGGCGTGCCGGTGATGGACATCCGCAATCAGTGTTCGGGGTTCCTCTACGGGCTCGGTACGGCCACGGCCCTGGTCCAGACCGGCGCGTACAAGAACGTGCTGCTGGTCGGCTCCGAGATCCACTCCCATGGGCTGGACCTGTCCACCCGCGGCCGTGACGTGGCCGTGCTGTTCGGCGATGGCGCCGGGGCCGCCGTCATCTCCCGCGCCGGCGAAGACGAGGGCGGCGAGGTCCACAGCTTCCACCTCTACGCGGATGGCTCCGGGGCCGACGCCCTCTGCCAGCGCGTGTGGAACATGAGCCAGATGCCCTACATCGCCCACGAGGGCGTCGTGGGCATGACCCACCCGGAGGATCTCTGGGCCCAGATGAACGGCCGGGAGGTCTTCAAGTACGCCACCCGCGGCATGATCGGCGCGGTGATGCAGGCGTGCACGGCCAACGACATCACCGTCAACGATATCGACCTGGTGGTCCCCCATCAGGCCAACATGCGCATCAACGAGTACGTGACGAAGACGCTGGAGGTCCCGGCGGAACGGGTGGTGCACAGCATCGTCGACTACGGCAACACGACGGCGGCCACCATCCCGATGGCCATGTGCTGGGCCCGGGAGCGGGGCATGCTCGAACGGGGGATGAATCTGATGCTGGTGGGATTCGGATCTGGATTTACGTGGGGTTCGGCCTACGTGACCTACTGACGATCAGCGGCGCCGCCGCAGACCGACCAAGACCAACCCCAACAACACGGCCAGCGGCGTCCCCGGGTGGACCTGACCGCTGGCATCACACGAACAGCTGGGGGCCGGATCGGCCGAGTCGTCGTCGTCCCCTTCCCCGCCGCAGTCCGTGTCGAACTCATCGGTGACGCCGTCACAGTCGTCGTCGATGTTGTTCTCGCAATCTTCGATGGCGTCGGGGTTGATGTCGGCATCGTTGTCGTCGCAGTCGTCACCGAAGGCGCCGCCCGTGAAGCCGTCGCTGTCCATGTCATCGAGGTCCTCGCCGTCGCAGTCCTCGTCGATGCCGTTGTAGGGCACTTCGCTGGCTCCCGGATTGACGTTGGCGTTGTAGTCGTCGCAGTCCTCGTCGTCGCAGCCTGAGTAGCCGTCGTAGTCGTAGTCGACGCCGTCGTCCACGATGCCGTTGCAGTCGTTGTCCGCGCCGTCACAGACCTCGGCGGCGCCGGGGAAGATCGAGGCGTCGTAGTCGTCGCAGTCGCCATCACAGATGGAGTAGTTGTCCAGATCCGTGTCCTCGTTCTCGTCCGTGTTGACGTTGCAGTCGTTGTCCACCCCGTCACAGATCTCCTCGGCGTCGGGGGACACGTTGCCGTCCTCGTCGTCGCAGTCGCCGCCGCACTCCGAGTAGCCGTCGCCGTCGTTGTCCTCCTCGGTCTCTGCCAGATCCAGGCCGCAGTCGCTGTCGATGCCGTCGTCGCAGATCTCCACGGCGCCGGGGT
>CAZDDH010000044.1:0-46432 GCA_964504165.1 uncultured Rickettsiales bacterium
ATTCGCCCGGCACGATGGGGAAAGCCGGGTCAGCAACTACGGGAACTTCAGGCTAGCGTGTAGCGAGCGAGCACGTCAATGATGGCGTGGTTGATCTCCACGTAGATGTCCCGGGTCACACAGGTCGGCAGTTGGGCGCAGGTGTCCGGGTTATCCACACAGGGGACGAGACCGAGGGAGCCCTCGAGGGCCAACATCACATCACGGAGGCTGATCTCGCCGGGGGGGCGTGTCAAAATCCAGCCACCGCCGATACCCCGCCGGCTCATGGCAAGGCCGGCAATCTTGAGCGAGTTGAACATCGTGTCGAGGTACTTGCGGGACACCTGCTGGCTGTCGGCAATACTCTGCAGGCTGGTGGGACCGCTGCCGTGGTGCATTGCCAACTCCACCACAGCGCGCAGACCGTATCGCGTTCGGGTCGATAACTTCATAGGTTGCCTGTTGCTCCGCTTCGGTTGCACAGGTTAGCGTTCTGTATAGATATTCGGTGAGTGGACAACAACCTTTGCGTTGATCTATCGAGATGAAGAATACCCCCGAGACGCTCTATCCCCTGATCCTGGAAAGCATCCAGGAAGGAGTGTTCACGGTAGATGCCGAATTCCGGCTTACCTACCTCAACGAAGCGGCAGAACGGATCACCGGCATGCGGCGGGAAGCCGCCCTGGGCCGCCATTGTTATGACGTACTCCGCGGCAGCGTCTGCCAGACCAGTTGCCCGCTGAAGCGCAGCATCGAGACGGGAGAGTCCCAGCAGGACGTCCGGGTGTCTATGCTCAATTCGGACATGGAATCCGTGCCCATTCTCGTTTCCACGACCGCCTTGAAAGATCGGTCAGGCCGATTGCTCGGCGGGGTAGAAACCTTCCGGGATGTCACCGAACTCGAGGCCCTGCGCGAGGAGATATCGGGAAGCCACCGTTTCGGAAACATGATCGGCGCCAGTCCAGCAATGAGGGATATCTTCCAGATCATCCCCGACGTGGCCAGATCGGAAGCCTCCGTACTGATCCAGGGTTCGAGCGGCACGGGCAAGGAACTGATCGCCAGGGCCATCCATGATCAGTCGCCGCGACGCGACGGACCGTTCATCCGTGTGAACTGTGGCGCCCTACCGGACACGCTGCTGGAATCGGAGCTGTTCGGCCACGCCCGTGGCGCCTTCACCGGTGCGCTGGGTGACAAACCAGGGCGTTTCCAGCTGGCGCATGGAGGCACACTCTTCCTGGACGAAGTCGGAGATCTCTCTCCCGCTTTCCAGGTCAAGCTGCTGAGGGCGCTGCAGGAGGGTGAGATCCAGCCGCTGGGTGCAACCCAGCCACTCACCGTCGACGTCCGCGTCGTCTCTGCGACCAACCGTGATCTGGGTGGACTGCTCCAGGACGGCTCGTTCAGAGACGACCTCTATTACCGCCTGTGTGTCGTCCCGATCCTCGTCCCGCCGCTGGCCAGGCGGCGGGAGGATATCATCCCACTGATTGAGCACTTCGTGGCCCGGTTTGCCACCCGCACCGGCAAGCCGATCCACGGCGTCTCGATGGACGCCATGCACGCCCTGGCCGACTACGACTATCCGGGCAACGTCCGCGAGCTGATCAACATCATCGAACGTGCCTTCGTGCTCTGTCGCGGTGAGCAACTCGAGCTGGTCCACCTGCCGCCCGCCGTGAGTTCCCCGGGTTCGATCCTCCGGGAGCCTCCTTCCAGTTCCGCGCCCGAAGGCGGTTCATCAACGGCGAGGATTCCTCCCATCTTGCCGCGCAACCTCAAGCCTTCGGAACGGAAGGCCATCTCCCTCGCAGCCGGGGCTGCCAGCACCAATTCGTCGATTCGGCCCGAGATCGATGCACTGATCGAACTGCTGAATACCAACAGCTGGAATCGGAGGGCCACCGCAGAGGCGCTTGGCATCAGCCGGGGCACGTTATGGCGACGCATGAAGGAGTACGGACTGATCTGAAATGAACTGCGCAGACTGTAAGGAAATGGATTGTTACCAGGGCAAGGACTGCACCGTGATCCGGGAGCAGGCGGAGGCGGCGTGCCGGCGCCCTGATGTGGCCCGCTTGATGGAGACCGCGGCCGCCGTCGAGAGCGAAGGTTACGGGGCGCTCAACCGCGTGCAGGAGGTGGTGCGCTTTGCAAAGATGATGGAATACCAGCGGCTTGGGATCGCCTTCTGCATCGGATTGGCGGAAGAAGCCCGGTTGCTGAAAGCCTGCTTCGCCAGGGAGGGATTTCGGGTCAGCTCCGCGTGCTGCAAGCTCTGCGGAATCTCCAAGGAATCACTCGGCCTCGACCGACTCCATCCGGAATGGTTGGAAGAAGCCACATGCAACCCGGTAGGGCAGGGCATGGAGCTTCGTCGGTGCCGGACCGAGCTGAATGTGGTCGTCGGGCTCTGTGTGGGCCACGATATTCTGTTCTCGAAATACTCGGCCGTTCCGGTGACCACCCTCATCGTCAAGGATCGCGTACTCGGTCATAACCCTGCATCCGCTCTCTACACCGCGTACGGTCGGAAGAAGCTGGGGCTCTGAACCGATCTCTCGACGTGTGCGACAAAACGTCTCACGATGTTTCACTTATTGCGACGCCTAGTCGCAATCCAATGAACTACGTCCGTCTCCACTCCCTCTAACTATCTGTAATTACTTGGACATCCGTTCTGGCACGGGATGTGCTACGCCATCCCTATGACATGACAACCCGATTGGCCATTCCCCTCTACGGCGAGAACGTCGCCCCCAGGTTCTGCGTCGCCGACGATGTCCTGGTGGTCGAACTGGACGACGGTACGGTTGCCTCAACCCGCGACCTGTCGTTGGCCGGCACCCCCTGGGCGGAGCGGCTCCACAGCCTCTCCGCCCAGGGGGTGACCGTGTTGCTCTGTGGGGGATTCAATCGCAGGTTCGTACCGCTGGCCAACAACCTGGGGATCCAGGTGATCTGGGGGCTGGCTGGACGGGCAGACGCCCTGATTGATGCCTACTGCCGGGGAGAAATCGAGCTATTCAGTCTTTTTCCCGGCCAGGAGCAACTCGGCGAACTGCACGGAAAACACGGATAGGAGGACAGAAGATGGCTAGATTAGATACGACGGGACCCGCGGGAGATGGTCCGAGGACCGGACGGGGGCTCGGGCAGTGCAAACCGCGCACCGATGAGCAAGGAACCCAGGTAAACGAGGACGACAACAGCTGGGGAAGCGGCAGGCGCCCACGTGGCGGAGGTCGGGGGCATTGCTTCCGCGGCGGCCGGGGAAACGGCGGCCGCGGTGGTGGCCGGGGCCACGGACGTGGGGGCAGGCGATGACAAATCCCAAGTTGATCGCTATCGCCGCGGAGGACAACCAGGGACTGGCCGGAGAAGTGAGCGCCCACTTCGGACGCTGCCCGGCCTACGTGCTTGCGCAGGTGGCCGGAGGGCGCATCGGGACCGTAGAGGTCATTCAGAACCCCTACTACGGGGGGCACCAGCCTGGCGTCATGCCCCAGTTCATCAACAAGCTGGGCGCCAATGTGATCCTGGCTGGCGGGATGGGTCCCCGGGCGGTGGCTCTGTTCCACGGCTTCGGGATCGAGGTGGCCACCGGCGCCGTCGGCAATGTGCGCAAGGTGCTCGAAGCGTACCTGCGTGGCGAGGTCAGCGGGATCGTACCGTGCGCTCACGACCACCAGGACAGCTGTGGCGGTCACAAAGACGGGGCCAGGTGATGAGCAAGGTCGTCATCACCATCGGTCCACGGGGTGAAGGGCTGGCCGCGCCGATGGACGAGAGGTTCGGCCGCGCAGAACGGTTCTTGATCGTCGACGCGAACTCCCGCGAGGTGCTCCAGACGGTGGCCAATCCCGCCATCCATGCGGCGCACGGGGCGGGTACCGGGGCCGCGACGCTGGCCCGGCAGATGGAAGTCGGCGCGGTGATCTCCGGCCGCTTTGGCCCCAAAGCCTATGAAGCCCTCGACGCCCTGGGCATCCAGGCGTGGATCGCTCCGCCGGGGCTCACGGCAGAGCAGGCGCTGGAGCGGCTATGTGGGGGAAGACTGGAACGTATGGAGATGAAGGTCTACCGGTGAGGCTCGCGGTCGCCAGCGGCAAGGGAGGAACGGGCAAGACCGTCGTATCGACGAGCCTGGCCTGGCACTGGTCACGGGAGGGGCGCCGGGTCACCTATCTGGATGCAGACGTGGAGGAGCCCAACGGGCATCTCTTCTTGCATCCGGAGGTGGCCCGGCACGAATGCTTCAGCGTCCCTGTCCCCGCCCTGAGAGAGGAGACCTGCTCTGGTTGCGGAGAGTGCCAGCGCTTCTGTGCATTCAACGCGATCATTGCCCTGCCCGACCGGGTGTTGCTGTTCCCTGAACTCTGCCACAGCTGCGGCGGCTGCCTGCTCGCTTGCCCCGACGATGCACTGGTCGAGGTCCCCAGGGAAACCGGCCGCTTCGATATAGGCCACACACCGGGCCAACACTCCATCGCGTTCCGCTCGGCGACGCTGAACGTTGGGGAGGTGATGGCGACTCCGCTGATTCATGGACTGCTGCGTGGCGCCCCCACCGAAGGGTTGGTCGTCGTGGATGCCCCGCCAGGTACATCTTGCAGCGCAATGGAGGCCGTCACAGAAGCCGACATGCTACTGATGGTGACTGAACCAACGCCGTTCGGCCTGCACGATTTGCGGCTGGCCATCTCCTTGGGCCGTGCCCTTGGCCGGCCGTTGGCCGCCGTGATCAACCGTTCCGACCTCGGTGACAACCAGGTGCGGCGTTATCTCGATGAGGAGCAAGTTCCGGTTCTGGCCGAGATCCCCTTCCTGGAAGACGTGGCCCGGGCCTATGCCCGCGGTGATATCGCCGCAAGTGTGTCATCGCTGTTCCGCGCGCTGATCGCTCGCGTCGCAGACCAGCTGGTGCCGGGTGAGTCACCATGAAACAGCTGGTCGTCGTCAGCGGCAAGGGTGGCACCGGTAAGACCTCGGTGGTCGCGAGCCTGGCCCACGTGGCTGCCGGGCAGTCCCGCCGTGTGGTCACCGCAGATTGTGACGTCGAGGCTTCCAACCTCGCCATCTTGTTGCCAGGTGAGGAACGCACCGTCGAGCCTTTTATTTCGGGACGCCGGGCACTCGTGGATGCCGACCTTTGCATCGGTTGCTGCGAGTGCGTCCAGCACTGCCGTTTCGAGGCCATCGCGGTGTACGAAACGGCCCATGTCGATGCGCTCGCCTGTGAGGGTTGCGGAGTGTGCGCCCTCGTGTGCGCTGACGGCGCTATCGATTACAAGAGCAACAAAGCTGGCCGGTTGATGGAGAGCAGCACCCGCCTCGGCCCCCTCGTCCACGCTCAACTAGGCGCCGCCCAGGACCGTTCGGGAAAGCTGGTCGCCGAGGTGCGCACGCGGGCAAAGGAGGTGGCCATTCGCGACGAAATCGAGCTGATTCTAATCGACGGTCCACCGGGCATTGGATGTCCGGTCCACGCTGCCCTGACCGGCTGCAACCTCGTCCTGGTGGTCACCGAGCCGACGCCGTCCGGAGAGCACGATTTGCGTCGCGTGCTGGAACTCGTGGCTCACTTCCGGATGCGAGCTGCGGTCCTGATCAACAAACACGATCTGGCGCCAGAGATCGCCCGGCGTATCGAGGAACTGGCCGGTCGCAAGGGCGCCCGTGTGGTCGGGAAGATCCCGTTCGACCGAACAATTCCCCAGGCGCTGGCGCGAGGGAAACTACCCATGGAGATCGAGAGCTTTGCTGGCCCACTGGCCTCTGCGTGGGACGCGATACAGGGGCTCCAGGACCAGTCCATGCAGGCCGGCAATCAAAACGAAGAACAGCGGAAGATTGGATAGCTGCTCCCCGGGGAGCCAGGGAGGACGTCATGGTTCAACCGTCTCCATTGGGCGACCTTCTCGAAAGAAGACCGGTGTTGCCCGAGGGACGTCATCCGGGGATCCCCATGGCCATGAAACCGATGAACCAGCCTTCCCGGCGTGTTTCCACCGCCCAGATCGCTCAGGCGCTGGATGAGATCGTCGGGACACGCCGCCTGGAGCACCCCTACACGCTGTACCGCTACATCGCTCATCGGACCGGCGTGCACCCCACGACCGTGCTTCGCTACCACACGGGCTACCTCAAATCCGTGCCCGCGAACGTCTATACGCACATCCGGAAGCTCCTGGAGTTGGTTCGCAGGGGACAGGCGCTCCCGTTCGAAAACAAGAACTTGGGAAATCGAGCCACGGGACGCATGTCGCCTACCGGGCGGGTTCCGGCAACGGCCGTCCGGAAGGGGCTGGGAGGAGTGTTTCAGTACCTGGGATTGAGAGAACATCAGGTCCTCTACCGGTACCTGGCCGAACGTGTGGGCCTTCATCCGACCACCGTGCTGCGATATTATCGGGGCTACCTCCAGACAGCACCCGCCGCACTGGTGGCGGAGATCGACTTCCTTCGCGGTCAGATCGTTCGTGGGGAGGTCGTGCTGTTCCGCCAGGGTCCCGACGGCTCACCGGTGGTATTGCGGGAACAGACCCGGTCAATCGTCGAGGAATTTCTTGCAACGCAAGGAACGGCGGCTGAGCCGGCGGAGACTGAACAGCTCGACATCCGCCTGGACCTCCCACCCGGTACCACGGGGCGCATCCGCTTCGATGCAGCTCAGCATTTTGTACCCGTTAACATCCATCGGGCCATCGAACAGTTCGTTCATGGAGTGGAGTACGACCCGATACGGACTTTCCATGTTGGCCAACGCGTTCGCCACCACCTCTTCGGTCCGGGCACCGTCCGGGAAAAAATCCATAAGAACAGGGTACGGATCGAGTTCCTTGATGGAAAACAGGTGGTCCTGGCGGAGGCCGTCCCGGAAGACCCATACAGGTACCAGCGAATGGGCGGCGGAGAGGTGTGGATAGAGCGGGGAAAGGCGCCATGAGTTCACCGCTAGTGGCCGCTCCCGGACGAAATCCCTCCTTTCTCTGATCTCTTCATGTCTCGGCGAGCCGATCTCCTTACGCAAACAATATTCGTCCGAATGTGTACTGAGTCCCCTTGACGGATGAACAACAGAGGCATACTTTTTTAAATATCGTACATACGATTGCTATCAAAACCATAGAATTTGATGCATCTCACGAGGAAACCATGCCCAGCAAACCTATCCCGATGATCCGTACGGTGGTCGCGCCCATGCTGGTTCTGGCCGCCATTTTCTTGGCCCCTGCCTGCGGTACCACGGACAGTGGACCGGATGCCACGGAGAGAGATGTCTCTGCCGGGCATCGCCTGACCGTCTATACCAGTTGCTTCCCCATCGACTGGCTGACCCGCCGGATTGCCGGTGAACACGCGGACGTCGTGCACATCCTCCCCATCGGCGAGGACCCACCGGAGTGGACGCCGCCTGTCGAAGTGGTCGGCAAGATGCAGCAGGCGGACCTGATCGTGATCAACGGCGCGACCTTCGAGGGTTGGGCGAAGACAGCCACGCTGCCGGACGGCAAAATCATCGACACGACTGCCGGGCTGAAGGACTCGCTGATCGTGATCGAGGGGGAGACCCATTCCCATGGCAAGGATGGCGAGCACACCCACGCCGGCACGGATCCGCACACATGGGTCGACCCCTTGCTGGCCAGCGCTCAGGCAGAAGCGATCCGCGACGCGCTGATCCGGGCCAATGGCGGGCACGCGGACGCCTTCAAGGCGAGCTTCACCGAACTGCAGGCCGAATTGCAGTCGTTGCACAAAGCCTATGAGAAGGCCAACGCCGGCTATTCCGGCGAGACGATGGCCACCAGCCACCCTGCGTTCAACTACATCGGCCGACGGTACGACTGGAAACTGCTGAACTTCGGGTTCGAGCCCGACGAGGAACCAGCGGCCGAGCCGTTCGCGCACCTGTCCGAGAGCGTGAAGGAGGACACCATCCGCTACATGCTCTGGGAGTCCATGCCCGGCGATGAACTGAAGGCGAAGTTCGAGGCCACCGGCGTGCAGGTCGTGTTCCTCGACCCGCTCGAGCAGCCGCCAGAGGGAAAGGCCTACGACTACCTCGCCCAGGCAAGGGCCAACATCGAGACATTGCAGCAGCTTTTCCCGGAGACCGACCAGGCGACCACCGGAAAATGATAGGAAAAACGTCATGACCGAAAACGTGACCCGGTACACCATCTCCGTCCCGAGCCCGTTGATGGACGCCTTCGATGATCTCGTCCAGCGCCGCCACTACACCAACCGTTCCGAGGCGCTGCGGGACCTGATGCGCAGCGCCCTGGTGGAAGAACAGTGGGGCGAGGACGACGCCGAGGTGATGGGCACCGTGACGGTGGTCTACGACCACCACCTGCGCGAACTCTCCCAACGGCTGACGTCGCTGCAGCACGACGCCCACGACATGGTGATCTGCACGACCCACGTGCACCTGGACCACCACCATTGCCTGGAAGTTATCGTGTTGCGCGGACCTGCTGTGAAGGTCAAGGAGATGGCGGAGTCGTTGATCGGCACCCGCGGTGTGCTCCACGGCAAGCTCGTTTGCACGGCAGTCGCGAACCCGGTTGATGATGACCATCACCATGAAGTGATGTCCGCCTGACCCGCTCCAGGAGGATTTGTCACGCCGATGTTGCGCCTGGACCGTTTGGTGTGGATCGCCTTGCTGGCGCTGACCGCGTTGGCGCCGCCGGCTCCAGTCGCGGCCCAGGAGGACGACTCCGACGACGAGGAGGATGCCGTCGACCATGAGGAGGAGGAGGTCGTCGACATCCAGGCCCAGCGAGCCAAGGAGGGCGCTACCGAGGAGGCCGTCCCACGTCAGGAGATCGACACGTTCCCCCACCGGGACGCCGAGGATCTGTTGCGGCTGTCACCGGGGCTGCACCTGTCGGCCCACGGGGGCCGGGGCAAGGCGTACCAGATCTTCGTGCGCGGCTTCGACGCGGTGCACGGATCGGACGTGGCTGTCTCGCTGGAGGGGATCCCCCTCAACGAGGCTTCCCATATCCACGGCCAGGGTTATCTGGACCTGCACTTCATCCCCCCCGAGGCGGTCATCGGACTGGATCTGGCCAAGGGTGCCGTGCGGGCGGATCGGGGTGACTTTGCCATCGCCGCATCGGCGGACTACCACGTCGGGCTCGCCGAGCCGGGGCTGCGGATCGGCGTCGGTGGGGGTACGGATCGCTCCATGCGGGCGATGACCGCGTACCGGCCACGTGGTGCGGGTGAGCACACCTTCGTGGCGGGGGACGCCGAGTGGGCCGAGGGCATCGGCCAGGGGCGGGGCTACCGCGCAGCACGGATCCTCGGGGGAGTCGGCGGCGACGTGGGCGACGCCCATCTGCGTTGGATCGGGGCGGCTCACAGTGGCAAATTCGAGTCGCCGGGAGTCTTGCGTCAGGACGACCTGGACGCCGGTCGCGTCGGCTTCTACGACTCGTATACGGACACCGATGGAGGGGCATCAAGCCGTTTACTGACCGCCGGGATCCTGGACCTACCGGGGTTGTGGGACCGCTTCGAGCTGCTGGTCTGGGGCGGCTGGCGGCAGTTGGCGCTGAACCACAACTTCACCGGCTGGGGGTTGCACCCAGACACCGGCGACGCCCGCCGCCAGGAGCAGGAGGCGTACTCCTGGGGATCCACCGCGCGCTACAACCGCGGCGTCGAGTTCGCCGGGGATGTTTCGACTCTCGAGGTCGGGCTGTCGGTGCGTGGCGATCAGCTGAACCAGCTGGAACAGGGCCTGGCCGATGACGGGGTGCCCTGGGTGACCTACGCCGATGCCGACATCACGCAAATCAACCCCGGGGCCTGGCTGAAGGCCGACGTGGGGCTCTTCGACCGTGTGCGCCTCGTTCCGGCGATCCGGCTGGACGGGTTTTCGTGGCGGGTGACCAACCGGCGGGACCAGGAATGGCAAAAGATCGCCGCTCCGTCCGCCGTCCAGGCCCAAGCCTGGGCACTGTCCCCCAAGGCGGCGGCCGAGATCACCGCCGCGCGGGGCTGGCGCTGGTACCTGTCGTACGGCCGCGGATTCCGCTCACCCCGGGTGCGCGGCGTGCACGACGGCGACGTCGCCCCCATCGGCAAGGCCGACACCATCGAGATCGGGACCCACCTGTACCGGGTACCCGGTCTCGACCTGCGGGGGGCCTTCTTCTACACCTTTGTCGCCAACGAAATCGTCTTCGACCACGTCTCGGCGAGCTTCATGGCGTCCGGCTCCACCCGGCGCATCGGCGGTGAACTGGTGGCCGAACTCCGGCCGCTGCGCTGGCTTCGCGTCGAGGCCGACGTGACCTACGCCGATGGCCGCTACACCGCCACAGGCATCCCTATCCCCTACGCGCCACGCTGGCTGATCTCCGGCGGGGTGTACCTCAACCACGCCTGGACCGCGCCCAGCCGCATCGCCGGCGAGCCCGCGGTCCCCTGCGCCCTGTCCGCCGGCCTGCGGTCCTGGGTGCTGGGACCGCGCCCGCTGCCCGAGGGGATGATCTCTCACAGCGCATGGGTCACCGACCTGGTGACCGGCCTGGACGTCGGCGAGGGGTTCATCGAGCTACACGTCGACAACCTGTTCGCCCGCCATTGGCGGGACGGTGAGTTCGTCTTCCCGTCCTGCTTCGATCCCGCCGCCCCCTGCAGCAGCCTGGGGGTGCGCCACGTCACCGCGGGCACGCCGTGGGCGCTGCGCGTGCTGTTGGGTGCCCGCCTGTGATGAGGAGCGTGAAGACCATGACCTGCCATCTGACCCGGACCTTCGGCGCGTGGCTGACCGCGGCTACCTTGCTCACCCAAGGCGGTTGCCTCGGCGGCGCGGAGCCGACTCTGCTGGCCGTACCCATCGAGGCTGTCTCGGCGCAGCCCGGCGAGTTCACCACTGCGCTGGGCTGCGACATCGAGCTCGAAGCCGGCGTCATCGTGCTGGGAGCGTTACAGTTCCAAGAACCTGCACCCTTAGCGACGAAGAGGCGCCTACCGCGAGGACTGCTGGGGCCGACATCGGCCCACGCCCACCCGGGGCACGACATGTCCGGCGATGTCCAGGGCGAGTGGGTGGGGACCACGTTCGTGGACCTGCTGGCGCCAGCGACGGCGTTGGGCGAGGGCAGCTTCTACGAGGGCACGTACGAGACCGCGAGCCTGACGCTGCGGCAGGACGGCGTGGACGGCGACGCCGGGCTAGGCGCTTCCAGTCCCGCTCTGGGGCACACGCTGGTCCTGACCGGCACAGCCGATGACAGCGGTGGCCCGATCCCGTTCGAGCTGGTGGTCGACCACACACAACCGATCCTGGGCATCCCTTTCGACATTACCGTGGCCGAGGACGACATCCCGGTTGTGACCTTGACTGTGGATCCCGCCCAGATCCTCGGACACCTGGCGTTCGCCGAACTGGACACCGACGCGGACGGGATCGTCACCGTCGCCGACGAAGGCGTGACAAACCCGCTGCTGTTCGGTCTCGAGAGCAACCTGACCTTTGGCTACGAGATCCAATAACACCCGGAATCAAGGAGTAACGAGCATGCGTAAGTACCTGACCGTGTTGACCCCGATCTGGCTACTCGCCGGCTGCGCCGGCAACGGCACCTGGCTGGTGGAGACCTGGGGCGAGGAGTACATCGAGCAAGAGATCCCCGCCGCAGATGTGGGCGATGGCTACACCCTCACCTACGACGAGTTCCTCATCGCCATGAGCTGCGTGGCGCTGGTGGACGGCAACGGCGACGAGGTCACTGCCTTGGAAGGACAGCAGGTCTTCGACATGACGCAGGCTGGCCCCCACTCGGTGGGAGACGCCGAGGTCCCGGCCACTCACTACGACCACGTCGACATGACCCTCTCACCCGCCAGCGACGCGGTCGCCGGGAACGCCACCGACGACCAGGTTGCCTATATGAACGACAACGGCCTGTCCATCTCGGTGGCCGGCGCGGCCACCCTGGCCGGGGACACATACACCTTTGCCTGGGATTTCGACACCAGCACCCACTACGCTTGCGAACCGGATCTGACCCTCGCCGACGGCGGGGAGGGCAACACCCAGCTGACCATCCACGGAGACCACCTGTTCTACGACGACCTCGAGGACCCGGACGCCGGCGTCGTGTTCCAGGTGCTAGCAGACGCAGACGCTGATGCGGACGGGGAGATCACCAGGGCGGAGTTGGAAGGCGTGGACATGGCCACGACGGGGTACGGGGTGGGCCAGTACAGCGACGTGACGGATTTGTGGGCCTTCGTGTCACACCTGACGCGAACCCTGGGCCATATCGATGGCGAGGGGCACTGTCACGTCGATTTTTGAGAATCGATGGGCGGACGGTACCTAGCCGGTGCGCGCTGCTAGCTAGTTCTCGGTTTCGGATTCGGGTCGGGCGGGGACGCCGAGACCGAAGCGGCCGTTGGGGCAGTCGTCCTTCCAGAGGTTGTCGTTGTCCGGGCCGCTGAGGACATGACCGTGGACGAGGAAGTCGTCCAGCAGGATGTCCGCCCTGGGGATGGTCACCGTGCAGACGGTGCCTTCACGGTGGTAGCTGGCCGAGCCCATCGGAACGTCGAAGACGCCACTGGCTCCCACGCGGAACAGGCCCCACTCCCCCTCCTCGGGCTGGAAGGCGGCAAACTTGAACCTCTTCGCGCCCTCGGGCAACAGGAACACCAGCAGCCCTGCCGGGTCCGGCTCGATGGCCTCGTACAGCTCGATCTCGACTACCAGCGGATCGGCATCGACGACGCGCATCGACTTGATGTCCAGGTACCCTTCGCGGCCGTACCCCTGCTTGTCGGCCACACGGTCACCGGCAATCGCTCTGAACGGGGTCTTGCGCTTCTTCTTCAATATCTCCGACGCAGTGCCTGTGTCTTCCGGCATAGGGGGCGGATGAGCAGAGGCAATCAACGGCACGGCAAGCCACACGCCCAGCAGCATTGACGACAAGGATCTCAATTGGCACTTCCTTCCTTGGCCAAAGGTCGCATCCTGATCCACATGTCGCGCAACGCCACGTCGTCGCTCCAGGCTTCATCGACCGTCGAAACGTCCTCGGCCTGGGCGGCACTGCCCAGGGACTGGAGATTGGACTCGACCACCTCCCAACCTGCCGAGGGCTTGATCCAACCGGAGTGGTAGGACTCCTCATCCGGGTATATCCGGTTGGTCAGGACGATTTCACACGGCCCCGTAGGCAACGCCGAAACGGCCTCGAACTGGACGATGTAATAGAAGAACTGTTCGTCGGCGCGGCCGTTGATCGGGCTGTCTGCCCTCACCCAGCTGCCCTGCACCGCTTTGCCATCGATGGTCACCGTCAGCCCGTCGCCGATGCGCTTCAGCATTAGCTCGAAGAACTCCCGGTCCTCCTGCTCGCCGATCTCGTCGAGGTGTCCGTAGCGCTTGGCGTACTCCTCGAGCACCTTCATCGTCGGGGCCTCGACAGCTGTGGTCAGCTTGAGCGTCGTTCCGTCCAGCACGATCACCGTGCGGAAGGAGTAGTACTTGGGTCCGAACGGGTGGGCATCTGCTCCCCGGACGAGTCCCAGCGCCATCAACAGGCAACAGACAAAGATGATCCTCAGCGTCATGCGCATGGTTCTACCTAACTTTCCAAGCACTCCGAGCCCAATCCCCACCAGGGCGAAGACCCCGGCTACTCCGGCCTGGGAGGCTCCCACGGGTAGGGCCAGCAGGTACGCGATGACATAGCCGAAGGCACCGGCGATCAAGCCAAGCCCGCAGGCCAGGACCAGGGCGTGGGCCAGCCGACGAACCACCGCCAGCGCGGCCACGGCCGGCAGCACCGTCAGAGCGAAGACGGGCAAGGCGCCGATGGCGTGGGTAGTGACAGCAACCGCGAATCCGATGGAGAGGAATAGGACAAGATCAAGGCTGCGTACTGGCAGCCCCTGAACCGCCGCACCATCGGGATCGAAGGTCGCCAACGCCATGCCCCGGCGAAGCCAGGCGAGGATGGTGAGGACAACCGTCGTGACGACGGCAACCGCGACCAAATCTGCCCACCGCACCATCACCGCTGTGCCAAACAGCACGTGCTGGATGTCATGGGCCTCCTGTGGAATCCGCGAGCCCAGCAACAGAGCAGCTGATCCCGAAAGCACGAACACCATGCCCAGCACGCTCTCGCGGCTAAGGTGCAACCGGATCGGGTCGTCGACGAACAGGCGGCTGGCCAGGAGCGCCACGACGGCAGCGCCCAGCAACGGATCGGCCAGGACCGCGGAGAGGCCCAGGAACGCCTGGGCGGCGAACGCAACCACTACGCCGAGCCCGGCCGCCTCGCTCACCGCGGCCGATACAAAGACCATCCGCCGCAACACGACATACACGCCCAGAGTGCCCAGCAGGGCGCCGGCAAGCGCACCGCAGAGTATCGGCGGCCATGCATAGGGCAGATCCTGGATCAATCCCGCCAGTGTCGGTCCGTCCATTTCAGCGCGCCTCCAGCGCGGCCAGCGCGTGATCGCCGAACCGGGCCTGGAAGCTGCTGTTGGCAAAGACCTCGTCCGGCGGTCCATGGATCACGATCTGATCATCCCGGTCGAGGAAGAGCACGTGGTCGGCGTGGCGCGCCGCGACCTTGAGGAAGTGGCTGACCACCACCAAGCCGATGCCCAGCTCCCGCCGTAAGGCATCCAGCTGAGACAGGGCCTCTCCCTCTGCGATCACGTCCATCGCAGCGGTGGGCTCGTCGAAGAAAGCGAAAGCGGGATCGCTGACCAGCACGCGGGCCAGCAGCACCTTCTGCTTCTGTCCATCCGACAACGTGTGGAAGTTGTGGCCGGCACCCCGGTGGCCAGCCAGGTCGGCACAGCCGGCGGCCTCCATCGCGTCCCGTACCTCACCCTCACGTTCACGGGCAAAGCCCGGCACGAGGAAGGAACAGTCCCGCTCCAGCCCCATGCGGACCACGGCCTCGGCCTGGAGCGGAACGATGGGATCGTACGTGGTGCGCTGGGGTATGTAGGCCAGTGGCAGGTCGACCGGCTCGTGGACCACGCGGCCCGACACGGGAGGAAGCAGCCCCAAGACAGTACGGATCCAGGTGCTCTTGCCCGCACCGTTTCGGCCGACCACGGCCCAGAACTCGCCTGGACGGATCGCTACCGTGACGGGCGGCAGAAGGGGGGTTCCCCCGTGCCCGACGACCAGTTCGTCACAGTGCAGCGAGCGGTCTTCCAGGGCGGCCATGGATTCACCCATCTTCGTGGTCGTGCGCGCCCACGTGGTAGGCGATCAGCAAGTGCAACTCGGTTGCCGCCGTGGGACCGATCTGCAGCGCATAAGCCGTCCCACCCATCAGGTCCTCCAGGTGCCAGTGCTCGGGGATGTCAGCCTCGCATTCATCGTTGGGGATGCCCGCTGGCAGCGTAGTTTGGTTCCCGTCTTCGAACAAACCGGTGACCACCGCTGCGGTGTCTGCAAATAGGACAACCCCGCCGTCCACTTCGGAAGAAAATGTGATGTAAGTTGCCTCGGCGTCCGACAAACCCGTGATCATGTTGACCTGTGCATTCTCGTGGTCCTCGGTGATCGACAGCTCTGGTGCTGACCCGATGTCTGCACTGGCAACAAGATCAGTGGTCGCTCCCTCGGCAATCGCCTCACACATTGCAAGGGGGAAGTTCTCCTCCTCTTCGGCGGAGCATCCCAACAAAAACAGTAGGGTCGTTAGCCAAATCGTCAGGCTCCAGATTCCACGCATGATCCAACTCCTTTCATGATTCATTGGGATTCAGAACGGCTCTCGGTGGACGGATCCCATGAGTTCCGTCATATGCAGGTTGGCCACCAACGCGGCGGTGGCGGTGGCATCAAGCGGTAGTGGTCCACCCCCGGGCTGCAACTCGGCCAAGTCGAGCCCGTCCAGCAGCAAGCCGTTCACGTTGGCGGTGAGGTCCAGGGTCACCAGCGGGTCGTGGTCCCGGTCCAGCGGAAGGTCCAGCGTCCCGGCCCAGGACCCCGAGATATCAGCCTGCAGTACCAGGCTCCACTCGGTGGTCCCCGCCGCGTCGTCCCATATCGTGGCCTCGAGATGGAGCGCGCCCAGCGGCAGCGAGACCCGCTGGATGTTCGCAGCGGGCAAAATGCAGCTCGAATCGCAGTCGCTCCACACGAGGACCTCGCCAGCCAGCAAGTCCAGGGCACGATCCAATTCGAAGGCGACCACCGGCGTCCATGCCCCCTCCCCTCCCGCCAGCTCGGCCTCGATATCCTCGTACGTCCACAAGCTTCCGTCCTCGGCGTGGCAATGCCCGCCGTGGCACAAGGTGAAGCCCACCGGAGGGTTCGCGGGATCGAATGAGGTGTCGGCCCCGGCTCCGGGCAGCTGCTCCAGCTGGAGATCCCCGCCCTCGACCACGAGTCCATCGATGCGAACCCGGTATCCCTGGTCGGTCAGCGCCCAGCCGTCTCCCAGGTCCCGTGCAACGCCGGGTGCATACCTGGCGTCCAGGCTCACCCCGGCGATCTCGCCAAATCCATGGCCGGGGCCACTGGCGCAACCCGACACGGACAGAGCCAGGGATCCGGCCGCCAGAACCGGCTGCCACCACCTCATGGCGCCCCCCCTTGCGCCAGCGCCGCGAGCACGGCAGCGGTCACGTCCTCGATGTGGGACAGATATGATTCGCCCGCCTCCAGGTCCGGGCCAAACCGGACCACAAGCACCTGCCCATCCGCCTTGCCGGCGATGAGTTCCGTGGTACGCACCGGATAGAACGGCTCCTGGAGCAGCAGGCGCGCGTCACGGCTCTGCATGGTGTCGATGAGCCGAGCCACGTGAGCCGGTGATGGCGGGATGCCCGGCTTGGGTTCCACCGTGCCGACCTGCTGCAGGCCGAGCAGTTCGACCAGGTATACCCAGGACTCGTGGTAGACGACCACAGGCGTGCCGGCCGCGGGTGCGGCATCGTTCACGATACGATTGCGCAAATCGTGGGCCCGCTTGGCAAACTCCTCCGCACGCTCCTCGTACCCGTCCGCTCCATCGGGGTCCAGCTCGGTCAGCCTCTGGGCAAGGGCCAGGGCGATGGCCGCCCCGGCGTCAGGGTCCACCAGGTAGTGCGGATTGCCGCCGGCGTGGACATCCCCCATCGAACGGTCGATACGAGACGTCGGGAGTTCGCGTAGCTGCACATGGGAAGAGCAGTCCATGTACCCCGGTGCCCCGGTCTGGATCCGCGAGTTACGAGATCCCGTCTGCAGCACCGGTAGCCACCCCACTTCCAGCTCCAGTCCCACGGCCATCAACAGGTCGGCCCGGCTCAGCGACAGGGCCAGGTGCGGCCGGGCGTCGACAAAGTGCGGATCTTGGGTCGCCAGCGCGATGCTCTCCACGGTCACCCGCTCTCCGCCGACCTCGGTGGCAATGGAAGCCAGGGAAGGCACGGTGGCCACCACCTGCAGCGGCCCCTTCTTGGCCCGGGCGTACCCGGGAGCGAGGAGCGCCGTCGCCAGTATCAATATCGGTATCGTTCGTCTCATCGTACGGCTCCTAGAATTCATGGGCGCCATGCGCGCCAACGTTGAACTCGAAGGCCAGCATTCCGCCGTATTGCCAGGCCTGTTCGTGGTAACTCGGGTTGTCCACGTCCAGCTGCAATCGCACCCTGGAGAAGTGGCTTGGGTAGAAGGTCAGCTGGGGGGAGATCCGCTGTCGCAGCGATGTCCACTCAGGATCCAGGTCATCCCCCTCGATCCCGCTGACCCGTTCGTAGCGCGCGCCGGCCTCCCAACGCTTGGCGAACCGGACGACGACGTACGTGTAGCCACCCCAATCCCGGTTCAGGGTGCCGGGCACCTGCCGGTAACGCAGCAGGGCTTCGGTCTGCCAGCGCAGCTCGAAGTAACGGCCGGCCCGCAGCGGGCGAATCTTGATGAACAGGTCGGTGCCGTAGATGTCGGTTCGGTTCCCTAGCCCCGTGCCGTTGGGGCCCAGCGCCCAAGAAAGTCCCCAACCCAGCGAAACATCGGACCCCAGCGGCCAGAACTGCTTGAGCGCGACCACGTACAGCAGGTCCCGCGGGTCGCGAAAGCCCAGGTCGTTCGCTCCCCAGAACGAGCGAGCTGTGGACTCCCCCCGGCCGTTGATCCCGGAACCGAGCAATTCCACGTACCACGGCAACGGTGTCAGCCACGACACCTCGAGCCCCAGACCGCGGTTGCCCTCGCCGCCAAAGAACTTGCCGATCACCAGCGACTGATCGACAAAATCCCAGGTGTGCAGATGGGTCGCGTTGATCCGCCCGAAGCGGGTCAGGAACTGCCCGGCGCGCAGCTGGAATCCGCCCGGCATCCCCAGCGTCGTGGCATAGACCTCCTCCACCTCGACACCAAACTGGGAAAACACGATGTTGCCGTCGAAACGGAAGTAGGGGTCCACCGACGCATCCACGGACAGCTCGAGCTGCTGGAGGGTGAACCCGCTGGCGTGGGGGTCATGCCCGCCGATCATCAACGGCTCGTCCTCCGAGAACCAGGCGAAGGCCACATCGGCGATGAACGAGATGTGCGGGTTCATCGACTGAAAGAACCGCTGTACACCCGTCGTGGCCGGCTCGGCGGCGCCGGGCGGCGCGTCCGCGGCCTGCGCGACGGGGGCTGCGGCAGTCCAAAGCACATAAATTCCGCAGAACACCAGAAAACAGACACCCCGGGCTGGGTGACACCACACCATGGATTTGCTCCTGTCAGGCTTTTTGGGGTCGAGGCTCAGCGGCCTCTGCTGGGTGGCCTACAGGAGAAAAGGAGGGGGGACCTTGGGAGCCAGGGCCAGTAGCGCGATGCCCTGGCCACCATGCGCCCCTGGGAGATCCGATATGGGCCATACCGCATCAAAGCTGGTTGCCATGGAGGGCGCAGCGCGCAGCACGCTTGACGTGTGCTGGACCGCAGATAGGAACGGGCAGGTCTCCCGTTCGCCGGCATGATCCCGATGGGAGCGGACCTGCGGAACGGCCGTCGTCGCCGCGTGCCCGTCCTCGCCCCGTCCCCCATCGTGAAAACAACAAACGGGTGCGTGCTGATGGATGACCTCGTCGGTCTCTGGATCAAAGGCATGAGCGACGCCATGGAAGTGAATCGTCGCGGCCAGAGAAACGAAGCCCCAGACAAACCAGACGGCGATCAACGCCGCTACGAGGATTCGTCTGTCTCGGCCTGGCAACACGTTTCCACACCTTCCTCAGGTTCGCACGGCGGAAGTATACCTACGGCAAAGCACGACCGTCTCGACCGCAGGGACAGATGCGTTCAAACCGGACCAGCGCTGCCACCGCCGCGGCCGTCACGCCGAACACCAGACAATCCCTGCCCTGATCGCGGCAGCGCTGGTAGATGGCGTCGAAGGTGCCGTTGATCAACGTGGTTCCGGTGACGAGGACCACGTCCGATTCGTCGATCAGCTCGTTCACCTGTGTGGCACCATCCCACACACCCACTCCGAATCGCGTCTTTCCGACATTGTCGGGATTCAGATCCGTGATCCGCACCTGATC
This sequence comes from uncultured Rickettsiales bacterium, assembly GCA_964504165.1. GTDB lineage: Bacteria > Myxococcota_A > UBA796 > UBA9615 > CAYRNR01 > CAZDDH01. Next base: position 19,531 of record CAZDDH010000044.1, read on the forward strand.
CGGTCCAAAGACCGTGGTGAGATGCTGTGCAATCGCAGGATTCAGCCCGATGAGGCCGACGTTCGCGGCGCCGTACCGGTCGTACAGTTGCAGGGCAATCTGCAGCCCACACTCCTCCGGCTCATCGTGCCGGCAATGCACCGTGGCGTCCGCGCGACCCAGGTGAGCGAACACCGCGTTGAGGGTGGCCACATAGATCGCCCGCTGCTGGCTGGTGGTCAGCTCGAGGGCGATCACGTCGGCGACCGATCCCACGAACTCCTGGGCGGAGTCAGTAAATGCCTGCCCGCGGGAACCAAGTACGCGTGATTCAACCACGCGCTCCTTGCCCAACAAGATCGGGTAATCCCGCCGGCCTGGCGTGCCGATGGCCTCTTCTGGAGTCAGCGGCGTGGCCACCACGGCCACTCGGGTGTCCGTCAGGCCCGCCTCCTCCGCGATCTCTCGAAACGGCTCTCGAGTCGCGCGTAATAAAGATGACGAGGAGTTGGATGTCATGGTGGTCCTCCCGCAAAAACGAGCACGAACCGTGCCGCGATGACTCCGAACAGAACTCCGCAACAGAGCCGAAGCCACGGCGATGGCGCACGCTTGTTGACGAGCGCCCCGAAGTTCGCTCCGAGTACTGTACCGATACATGCGGGCATCGCAATCTGGAGGTCGACGTAACCCTGGGCCAGCTTGAAGCAGGCGCTGATCGCTGCGGTGACCGCGAAGCAGACCAGGGATGCGGCCATGGCCCGCTTGATTGGGAATCGCAGAAAGAATGTGAACGCAGGAACGAGAAAGCTGCCCGTACCGATGCCCAGCAAACCCGGAAAGGTTCCTCCTACCGTGCCCACCAGGGCCTTCTTCACGAACATGCCATCCAGGGATCCTGCAGTCACCGAACGCCCCTGCCCGCCCGCCAGCCCTCGCGCCCCATCCATCGCCATCCGCATCGCCACCAGCATAAAGGTGAATCCGATGCCGAGATCGAGCCAGTGCCCGCAGGCCATGACCCGGGTGAAGGCGATGGACGCTGCGACCGCGGCACAAGCACCCGCGACGATCACCGGCCACACGGGCCGTAGCTGCAGGTGGCCCAGCCTGTGATGGCGATAGCTGCCGCCCACGCTGGTGAAGAAGACGGCCAACACACAGGTGCCGGCGGCATCCTGCGGCTCCAGCCCAATCCCGAACCGCAGCAGCGGCATCAGGACTACGCCACCGCCGATCCCCAGCATGCCTCCCAGCATCCCGGCGACGAGTCCCCCGGCCAGCAGCACGAACGGTTCCACGCTCCTCAGGCTCCTTCTTCGCGGCGCGGGCGATTCAAAGCCCCTCCTCGATCAACTCGAAGGCGACCTCCTCGTCGCGTTCAAGGTCCCATTCGCCATCTGGCAGGTGGATGTAACTATTGGCCATGGCCGGCCCGACGAGATCGATGGAGTAACGCCAGCGCAGCGGCTCGACCGTCCAGTGGCCCTCGCTACGGCCCGCCCTGGCAAGTCGGAAAAGAGTTCGGCCGCTGCGATAACTCAACGGACAGGCGAGTCGGCCCACGCGCGGCACCACGGCCACACGCCGGCCAGTCATCCCGCGGATCGCCGCGGTCACGTAACGGTGGAAGCCAAGGTGGGATCCCAGCGGCGTGCCCGGCAGACCAAAGATCAGTTGCGATTCGGCCACCGCGAATAGAAGCGGCTTTCCCGGCTTTTGCCGGACCTTGTGGAAGACTAGCCGGGCCCCCATGGCCTCCAACACCTCGGGTACGATGTCGTACCGCCCCATGGACACGCCTCCTGAGAACACCAGGATGTCGGCTTCGCCCGCACGTTCGATCATCGCGTACAGCGACTCTGGCGTATCTTCGGCATGCAGCATCAGGACCACCTCGGCGCCCGCGGACCGGGCCATGGCGGCCAGCATCGGTCCGTTGGCGTCGTGGATTTGCGCTGCTTCCAGGGTTTCTCCGGCGCGGCGAAGTTCACCCCCGGTAGTGATGATGGCCACGGTAGGGCGCTCCCACACATGAACGGCAGACACGCCCAATCCGGCCGCGGCCCCGATGGCCAGCGGCGTGAGCCGGGCGCCGGCGGGGAGCACCTGCTCGCCGGCCCGGCACAACTCTCCCTGCTGGATTAGATGCTGGCCCCTGGTGAGCCCTGCTGGCAATTCCACGTGGTCGCCAGACCGCTTCACGTCCTCCACCTTGACCACCAGCTCGCTCCCGGGGGGGCAGAAGGCGCCGGTCATGATCTCCACGCCGGTCCCAGGATCAACACGCATGTCGGGCACCATCCCCGCCGCTACCTCCCCCACGCACCGAACACAGCAGCCATCGTCAACGGCTCGCACAGCGAAGCCGTCCATCAATGACCTAGGAAAGGGCGGCTGATCCGTCGCGGCCAAGATCGGGGCGGAGAGGACGAGCCCGGCTGCATCTTCTAGTGCAACTACTCGTGCCCTACCGCGGGGAGTGTTGGCTGTCACTTGCTCCAGGGCGTCTTCAGTGTCCAGCAACGGTCGCTTCATCTCGATATGTCTCCAGAGTCCGCCGAGCATGTCTCACAGATCCCGTGGGCGATGAATTCGCGGGAAAACACGGTCACGTTTGGGGGCACCTCGATCCGGGGAAGGGGCTGTTCCACCAGGCAACGCATCGCGCCGCAACGCACGCACAGGAAGTGCGCATGGTTTCCTGGGCAGCCCTCGCGATGCCTGGGCTGGGGGCAGTAACGCCAGATTCCTTTTTCACCCTGGATTCGGTGTAGCAGCCCCGCCCGATGAAGTGCGTCCAACGTCCGGTAGAGGGTTACGGAGTCCATGTGCTGGAGTGAAGACTGAGCCAGGAGTTGGGCATGTGTCACCGGCTCACGCATGGCCTCGATCATCTCGAGGACGACGGTTCGTCCCGGAGTACATCGGAGTCCTGCGCGTCGAATCCGGACGGCTTGAGATGGAAGATTCATGAGGCTCCTATATGCAAGTGACCTGCATATAGGAGTATGCGCTCACGCGTCAAGCAGAGCTGTATCCGAACGTCCGTAGGACTATCCTCGACGAGTTCTCGTCGCGTTGGGCCCCTCAGCCCTTGGGCCTTCCACAGTTGCGTCCCGTCAAGTGGTGTATGAGCCTCGCCATCGATGGATGTCACATTCGGTTCAGGAGATGCCTACGGTTTTTCAGCCAGCAACGACCTATCCAGCACTAACGCCTCCCGCCAGTTTCGCCCTTCGATGATTTCTTCCACCCGACTCCGCACGGCCTGCGGAATCCTACGGAATCGCGCGGAAGCGCATGGAACGAGGGACTTCTACGAATCTACCACCCCACCTTCGCCCGAATCTGCTCGGGCCAGTGGGCCTTGATGACCGCCACGAGTTTCTTCCCGGTCACGAACGGAGGCTCTTCGAGATCTTCGAAGTCGTCCGGGGCGGCCCAGACCACCTTCCAGCCTTGGTCGGTGAGCGCGTTTGCCACGGTCGTGGCCACGAAGTGGAGCTCCCATCCCTCCCATCCAGGTGACTGCCTGCCTCGAAGCTGGTTATCGAAGTAGGTATAGGCGTCGGCAAACGCGTCCAGGTGGTGCACAGCCTGGGTGATAGTGCCCAGTTCCAGCTTGCTGACGGTGGAGGCGGGCAGGTGCAGGTGATCGGCCACCTCTTGCTGGCTGACGTGCAAGGACTGGCGTGTGATCCACAGGACGCGGCCGAGGATGTCGGACATCAGTGCGCACTTGCCCGGGACAAACCGGATCGGGGTAGCCGGTACGAGGCGAGGGCCGCGGTGGCGGGTCCGGGACATGGAGGCCTCCCACTTTCCAAGGAAGAAAGACAATCGCTTGAGAAGAGAAGCTTACTCCAATCGAGGTGAGGGGTGTTGTTTCTTAAACACGCCTGAATAGTCTAAATAAGATTGACACAGCCTTCGGTAGTGCCTACGTTGGAGACAGCAACCCCGATCCCTGGAGGGACGATGCGATACCAGGACCTGGAAGCAGCCGAGGATTTGCTCGAGCAAGCGGCCGATGCCGAATCAGGGCACTTGACCTTGGCCCGCGTGGGCGAGGATCGCCGAGAATCCCAGGTGGCGAGCCAACCGCTGTCGTCGTTTGCCGAGTTGAGGGAGTGGTTCCACGGCGCGGTGCGAAGGACAAAACCCGGGGAAGATGGCGCCAAGCTCCGGCTCCGTCTGTGGAACGAGACCAACCGCCCCGTGCGTGGTGTGACGTTCAAGGCCTGGAAGGATCGGGAGCCGACCGCGGATACCGAGGGAGCCCCAGCTTCGGATGCCGAATTGGCGCTACCGGTCGTCCGTAGTGACGCTGCCGGTCCGCCGGTCCAATCCACGGCAGTCGGGTTGGTAGGAGCTCCGTCAGCCGCGGCAAATCCAACCCCGGCGGTCTGCCCCGGCTGCTCCGTGCTCCAGGCCAGCTTGCTGGCGTCGAGGGTGGAGGCGGCTCAGCTCATCCAGCAGCTGCGGCACGCCGAGGACCGGATGTGGCGCATGGAGCAGGCCGTCCAGCAACAACAAGAGACGAACGAGCGCGTGATTCAACTAGAAGAGCGGAACCAGGAGTTGGCGGAGGAACTCCGACGTTACAAGCGAGCGCTCGCCCAGGCCAACCGCGACAACGAGCGTAAATCGGAGTACCTGCGTCAGGCCAAGGTCGTCGCAGATTATGTTAACCAGTTGGGGTAGGAGGAGCCGGCGTGGCTGCGGATCGCAAACAGGAGACTTCGGCCGCGTGGTGGCGCCATCGTCGGGTGCTGGCCCACCTGGACGTGGACGCCAAGACGCTGCGAGCCCGCATGAACCAGTCCCCGGACCACATCACCCGCCCCTGGGTCAACATCGGTTCGGCCCGCCGGTCGGACTATCGATGGCGGGCCGCGGACATCGACCGGTGGTGGATGGAGGTGCACGAATGGCGAGCATCGAGAGAAGAAACGGCAAGTGGCGGGTGCGCTGGCGTGATCCCGACGGCAGGGCCCGATCGCGGAACTGCCCGACGCGGAGAGCGGCCCTCGAACTCAAGGCGCAGGTCGAGGTCGCCGTCTCCCTCGGAGTCCGATGGGAGCCTCGTGACGTTCGTCAAGAGCCGGATCTCCGAGGCCTGCTGAAGGACTACGCCGAGGAGTGTGCCCGGGTGCTGCGGCCCAACACCGCGGTCCGCTATGCCCGAGCGCTCGACTTGTTCCTGCGCCACCTCGAACAAGTTCACGGCAAGGGTGCCCCGTTGCCCCCGTCGTTGCTCACCCGGCGTCTGTTGGCCGAGTGGCATACGGCGCTGAAACATGACGGGCTTCATGGGCGCCCGCGCAAGGACGCCACTCGCCGCAAGCTGGTGGAGGTAGTGCAGCTCTCCTGGGCCTGGCTGTACGACAGCGACGAGTCGGGGGCCGTTATCCCGCCACCGCGCAAGATCCGCATGGTCCGCGAACCCGCCGCGCCCACGGTGGCCCCAACCTGGGCCGAGATGGACGCGTGCATCGGTGCTCTGCGGAGTTGGCAACGCGATCTGGCGGTCCTGCTGCGGTTCACCGGGCTGCGCGTACAGCAGGCGATGTACCTGACCTGGGACGACGTGGACCTCGGCGCCCGCTTTGTGCGGGTGCGGGGAGAACTAGGAAAGAGCCCCCAGGAGCGGCGGGGGAGGGTGATTCCAGTCTCCGCTCACCTGGTGGACGAGCTACGTGCCTGGCCCGTCGGGGACGAGTCCTACCTAGTACGGTCCAATCGACATAGCGGGGGTGATCGGGAGCGGATGGCCCGCGCGCGGGATGTCGCCCGCGCCTGGAGCCGAGCCGGCGTACGCGAGGAGGCGTGGCGGGGCCGGCCCCATCACAGCTTCCGCAAAGGTTTCGTGTCGGAGTTGCGCCGGGCGGGCGCCGACGCGGACGCTGTGGAGTTCTTAGTCGGCCACTCGCTTGGGTTGCGCGGGATCTACACGGATCCCACGGCGCTGCCGCTGAGGGCGACCGTCGATCTGATCCCGCCAGTGGCGAGGGACCTGGCCCAGGCCATGCTGGATCGCGAAGCGCTGGACCAGCCGCGCTTCGAGGGCCTGGACCCGAACGACCCACGCCCGATTCGGGAGATCACGATGGACGACGCGCGACGCGAAGACCGGGAACTGCGGTGTCCCACACGTGTCCCGCGCCGCAGGCGGCGGCGCGGAAACGTAGTGTTCTTGGACACTTGGAAGAAAAGGTTTGGAGGCGGCGGGAGTCGAACCCGCGTCCGAAAAGGCCTGACCGGAACGTCTACGCGCGTAGCCAGCTGATTTGAGTTTCGCGGTGTTGGCTCCCAGAGGCAGGATCCTCCACCGCTATCCCCTGTACGTTCTCACTCCACCTCCCCAGGGGCGAGGAGGTGATAGCCAGCCTGCTGTAAACACGCCCCGCGCCCCCCTGCAGGCTCAGGGGGAACGGAACGCACCGCTAGTTATTTAAGCGGCGAGAGCCATTTGTGGATTGGCAATTGTAAGGTCCAGCCTTTTTACGAGGTGACAGGAACCCTCGGCGCGCAATTCCGACCACAATCCATCCCGTCGAAACCGTTTCGCCCCCATTCCAAAGATCTGGGCTGCCAGGGCAGCCATGGCCTCAATGTAGCCATCTTGGGCGGGATGTCAAAGCGCGGCGGGGGGCAGTTGGGGGTAGAATGGGCGCTCGATGATGAGGATGGGACCCATGGACCGGGCGAGCGTCCCGGTGATGACGACGGTGATCTTGGCCGTCGGACTGGCCGGATTGCTGTCCGGCTGCGCGCACCTGATCCCCACGGGCAAGGTGGTCCACGAGGAGCGGTATCTGGGGCCCCCCGAGGACCCGGCGGAGCCGTTCTACGACGCCGTGACCGAGCTGCCGGTGCTGCCGTTCGCCGTGTGGGGGCTGCACTTCGACGAGGAGATCGTGGTGGAGCTGGCGGACCACCCCAGCTGGCGCATGATCGAGCTGGTGCGGCTGGAGCTGGACGACCAGGAGGTGTGGTTCGCGCTGACCGCCCACCGTTGCGGGCGGCAATGGGTAGGGGCGTCCCAGGAGCACCAGAAGTACGGGGCCGGCTTCCCGGCACCGCTGTACGAGACGGTCATCGATGCCCAGCGCTCAGAGACGGAAGAGACCATCGGGTACACCGGCAACTGGGAACTCCAGACCGGTGAGAAGATCGAGCTGGAGGCGGCGATCCGCAAGCCGCTAAAGCGGTTCTTCGCCCGCAACGGCAACGCCATGAACCACTCCCAGGAGACGGCGCTGGCCATCATCGACCTGGAATACCTCAACTCGGCGAAGATCTCGCTGAACATCGACGGCCAGGCGCAGAAGCTGGCCCCACTGTCCAGGGGGCTGCTGATCCAGGTGGCGGCGGGGGTGATGGAGGCGTCCCAGAGCCTGACCGCCGGGGAGGACGGCGAGCTGGTGCGTTCCACCAACGGGGCCGACCCCGAGCGCTTCACCCGCACCGACACGGAGGACGGCTTCGCCCTCTCCGCCGATCTGCCGGTGGCCACCGAGACCTGGAGCTTCCGCCAGCCGGGGGAGCAGGCGCTCCTCACCGCGGCCACGCTGACGAACGGGGACCGCCAGCTGATGAACCTGCGCTTCAACCCGGCGCTGCCGGACCTGCGCCACCCGCCCCAGGGGGAGACCCACCACCGCATGGTGGCCTCCCTCAACGGACGTCCCGGCTACATGGCCGGGGAGGTGGTGGTGAAGCCGGGGGCCGAGGAGGGCACCACGGAGATCCTGGTGGTGCCCAGCGCCCCCTACTGGGCCAAACAGCGGCCGGCGCGGTCGATCCTGCGCTTCGCACCGGATGGGTCCGTGACCGTGGAGACCCGCATCGAAAACCAGGCGGTGTGGTCCTTCGGCGACGTGCCTTGTCCCGACTGAAAAAGAAGTAAAAACCACGTAAATAGTAGACATTTAGGGACTATTGTTTCCCTTGCTGGGGATCAATCGCCCGTGGTAAACCCCGCCCTCATCAAATCTACAAAATTCCCGGGAGGGTAAAAATGAGCAAGGCAACGTGGGCATGGTGGATGGTTCTGACGGCGGCGATGATGTGGGCCATGACGGGGTGTGAGACGGACACCAGCGACGACGACGACGCGGCGGACGACGATGACGCGGCGGACGACGACGTGGCCGATGACGACACCGCTCCCACCGAGGAGTGCAATACGATCTACCTCAGCCCGCTGGGTGACAACGGGACGTACCACACCGGTGAAGAGCATGTCCGTCACGCCTTTGATTTCGAGGAGGGCGTGCATCACATCATCGCCACGTTGACCTGGGACGAGGCCTCGGGTGCGGATTTTGCGCTGGATGTCGGTGAGGGCAACTGCCCCGAGAGCGGCACGAGCTGGGAGACCGGTACCGGTGATAGCGGTGAGGTGGTGGTGAACCTGTTCGCTCCGGAGGTGGAAGAGGTGGAAGATGAGTTCTTCCCGACGGACACGCCTGGATTCGCTCACATCGGGCTGATCAACGACGCCGAATTCGAGCCGGGCATCAGCATCGACTATGCTGTGGTCGTGGAGCTGTGTAACCCGCTCTAGTAGCCCTCTGGCAGAATAATCTCGCCCCTTCCTCCGTTCAATACACAGTCAGCTCAGCAATACTCAGTCCACACGGGCTCGTGCGCGTCTGATCTTTTATGCGCGGAGGCCGGCCGGCTATGCGCTAGACTGGAATCGGAGATGAGGAGGACCACCGTGTTCAACATCCACAAGACGGCTCTCGCCGCTGCGACGGCCTTGCTGGCCCTGGGGCTCGGTCTCTCGGCCTGGGCCGAGCAGCCCCTGGCCATCCCCCACGACGGTACGGCCGAGGCCATGCCCCCCACCGCCCGGGTGAGCTTCCTGGACGGGACCCTGTATGGCTGGGGCCCCTTCGAGGACGAGAAGCGCCACCTGATCCTCAACGACATCGTCCGGGAAGGGGACGAGCTCTACGCGGCCCCCGGCACCTTCGCCGAGATCGAGCTGCCCGGCGACAACTTCGTGCGGCTGGCCGGCGGCAGCTCGGTGACCATCGTCAGCTATCAAGACGACATCGAGATCCTCCCAACCGCCGGGTCGTTCTACGCTTCGACCGGGTCCTGGAACCAGATCTACGCCCGCTTCGGCTCGGACCAGGCCGAGGTGGCCAGCTACTCCTTGGCCCGCCTCGATATCCAGCCCGAAGGGGAACGGCAGCTGGGCGTGGCCCACGGCCTGGGCAGCATCCACGGAGCGAAGGCCCTCAAGATCGCCGAAAACCAGCGCGTGTTCAGCAGCCAGCCGGGGATCCCGTGGGTCTACGGGGAGTTCTACCCGCGCAACGGGGACGACTTCGACCTGTGGAACCTGCAGCGCGAAGGCCTGATCCGCCGACCCCTGGACGACGATGTGCCCTCCTATCCCCTGGTGGGCTACCACGAGCTGCACGACTACGGCAGCTGGGTGGTGGTGGATGGCGTCTGGGGCTGGCACCCCTACGTGGAGGCCGGCTGGCGGCCCTTCTCCGTGGGGGAGTGGGTGTGGCGCCACGGGTACGGCTGGGTCTGGGTGTCCGGCACGCCGTGGGGCTGGGTGACCGGCCACTACGGCCGCTGGATGTTCAGCAATCAGGTGGGCTGGGTGTGGATGCCGGGCATGGTCTGGGCGCCGGCCTGGGTGGCCTGGAGCGCCTATGACGGCTACATCGGCTGGTGCCCCATCGACTGGTGGGGGCGGCCGGTGGTGATGGTGGGCTGGTACTCCTATTATTACTGGGATTACTGGGTCTTCTGCCACCACGACTACTTCTATCACGGCGGTTACCACCACCACGGTGCGTACCACTACCACCACTACCACGGGAACTCCCACCGGCGGTACACCAGCCGGGACAGCGTCGGGGGGCATGGTGACGGCCACCACGGCGTGGGGCACGACGGCGACCAGGGGGGCGGCCACGGTGCCGGCGGGGCGTCCAGCCCATCCAACGAGCGGGACACGGATCGGGCCCGCAGCTTCGGCGGCGATTTCCGGCAGTTCTCCCGCGAGGAGTTCGACGCCATGGAGCGCACGCCGGTGCGCAGCCCCAACAACGACCTGCTGCGGGCCAATGCGGCGACCCCCGAACAGCGCAAGGCGTTCGAAGCAGGGGGTGAGACTCGCACAGCCATGCTCCGGGAGCGTTACGACCGCAGCCGGGATGCCACCCGCGACCGGGGCGCCCCGTTGCGGGCCAACGGCTACAGCGGCGGTGGCGAGAGCGGCGCAACCCCGACCCGCGGCTACAGCTCGTCCGGCGACAGCAGCCTGGCCGGCGACCGGGCGCGCGAAGCCCTCGGCGTCGGTGGGGAGAATCGCATGCCCCAGGGGAGCACGGACGACGACAGGCCGTACATCCCGCGCTACGACGGCCGCTCCGACGGCAACAAGGGGTACGACCGGGTGCGGGACTACGAGTCGCGTCAGCGGTCGTCCAGCAGCTCGTCGTCCAGCAGCTCGTCGTCCGACCGGCCGACGCGCACCTACGACAGCGGTTCCAACTCGTCGGGGCGCTCGTCCAGTAGCTCGAGCCGCTCGTCGAGCAGCTCGGGCCGCTCCTCTTCGAAGGGCTCGTCGTCCAAGAGTTCGTCGTCCAAGAGCTCGTCGTCCAAGAGCTCATCGTCCAAGAGCTCGTCCTCGAAGAGCTCGTCGTCCAAGAGCTCGTCCAGCCGATCCAAGAAGAAATAGTCTCAGCTGGGCACACTGGGAGCCGTACTCTAGTTCAACGACCGCTGAGGGACCGCTGTGGAACAACGGGAACGGGATCTTCGCTTTGGCCGGATGGCCTTTGCTCTGGGTTTCATCGATCTCGCCGCGCTGTGCGAGGCGTTGGTCGAGCTGGGGGCCCGATCGCCTGACGGTGGCATCCGCCAGCTCCTGGAGGAGGACGACAAGCTCGCCCCGGAGCAGTCCGAAGCGGTCCTGAGTGCCCTGGAGGGCGTCCCCCCCGGGAATCTGCTGACCGACAACCAGTACGAGGTGGGCCACGAGCTGGCCCGTGGAGCCTTCGGGCGGATCATCCGGGCCCGGGACCGGCACATCGGCCGCCAGGTGGCCATCAAGGCGCTGTTGCCCGAGTTCAGGGGCCGGCCGGACGCCGTCTCACGGTTCATCCTCGAGGCCCGCATCGCCGGCCAGCTGACCCATCCCAACACGGTGCCGGTCTACGAAATAGGTGCCATGGACGGCGTACTCTACTACGCCATGAAGGAGGTCCACGGCGAGACGCTGGCGGACGCCGTGGCCATGCTGCGCTCCGGGGTGGGGGAGGACACCTACCCGCTGGCCCGCCTGGTCGGGTATCTACGCCAGGTCTGCCAGGCGGTGGCCTACGCCCACGACCAGGGGGTGATCCACCGGGACATCAAGCCCCACAACGTGATGATCGGATCCTACGGTGAGGTCTTTTTGCTGGACTGGGGCTCGGCCAAGCTCATCGGCTCGGAGGATGTGGAGGAGGAGGTCAGCACCGATCTGGACGCGGACCTGCTGGGGACGACCGCGGCGTCGGTGATGACCCGGGCGGGCAAGATCAAGGGTACGCCGGCCTACATGGCCCCGGAGCAGGCGCGGGGCGAGTCGGACAGCATCGGGCCGTCCGTCGACGTGTACGCGCTGGGAGCGGTCCTGTACGAGCTGTTGTGCCTTCATCCGCCCTTCACCGGCGGCGACATCGACCAGGTCCTCAAGGACGTCATCGGGACCCGCCCGCTGCCGCCCCGCTCGCGGGCACCGCTGCGGTCCATCCCCGTGGAGCTCGAAGAGGTGGCGATGAGCTGCCTGTGCAAGGACCCGGACGATCGCCCCGAGTCGGCCCGCCAGCTCATCGAGATCCTGGACGAGTTCCTGCTGGGGACCCGCCGCCAGGAGGAGGCCGAGGCTTCGCTCAAGGATGCGGAGACGGCTCTGGAGCGGTACGAGGGCCTGGTGGTGGAGGTGGCCCAGGCAGAACGGGAGACACGCCAGGCGAGGGCTGGGGAGGCCCCATGGACGCCCGTCGAGGAGAAGCGGGAGGGGTGGATCGCTCAGCGCAAGCGCGTGGAGCTGGCCCGGGCCCGCGAAGAGGCCTTCAACCTGGCCCTGGTCTCCTACGAGCGCGCGCTGGGGAACGATCCGGACAACCGTACGGCCCGCCAGGGGCTGGCCGAGCTCTACTGGCGTAAGTTCGAGGAGGCCGAGGGGCGCGGTGACGAGGAAGCGACCGAGTTCTTCCGCACCCAGGTGCTGCACTTCGACGATGGGGAATACCGGCGTGAATTCAGCGGCATGGCTCGCTTTGCGATCAGCACCGAGCCGCCCGGTGCGTCGGCGGTGCTGTACCGCTGCGAGGAACAGGACCGCATGCTGGTGCCCAGTCTACCCCGCGAGCTCGGGCGGACCCCCACCGCGACCATGCGCCTGGCCCAGGGAGCCTACGTGCTGATGTTGGAGCTGGAAGGATATGCACGGACCCAAGTGTCGCTGTTCTCCAACCGGCCCGGCTCGCGTACGTACCACGTGCGCTTACGCCCGGCAGACGAGATCGGCGACGAGTTCCGATTCATCCCCGGCGGGCGTTTCCTGTGCGGTGGCGACCCGCGGGTCCCCGAGTCCTGGCCCCGCAAGGCGATCTACGTGCCCGATTTTGCCATCGCCCGCCATCCGGTGACCTTCGCCGAGTACCTGGAGTTCCTGGACGACATCGCCTCCCGGGAAGGGCGGGCCGCCCTGGCCCGGGCTCCACGCGCCGACGCCCGGGGCCGGCGGCTGGTGCGCTGGGACTCGGAGCGGGAGCGGGTGCGCTTCGTCGTCCGCCCCGAGTACGGCGAGGGGTGCCTGCAATGGCCGGTGTTCTCCATCTCCTTCGACGACGCCGTGGCCTACGCCGAGTGGCGTTCGGACCGGGAGGGGAGGGAACTGCGCCTGCCCACCGAGCGGGAGTGGGAGAAGGCGGCCCGCGGCGTGGATGGCCGGCTCTATCCCTGGGGGGACGAATTCGAACCTACCTACTGCAACTGCCGCACCTCCCGGGCGGATCGGGTGAGCGTGATGCCGGTGGGCTCCTTCCGCCAGGACATCTCCCCCTACGGCATCAGTGACCTGGCCGGCGGCGTGATGGAGTGGTGCGCTGACACCTCCCCGGGGGATCCCCAGGTGCGGCGGGTGCGGGGTGGCGCGTGGAACCGGGAGGGGCGGGACTGCAGTTTGGTGGAGGGCCGTTCCATGCCACCGTGGACGACGGGCACGGCCATCGGGATGCGGCTGGTGATGCCTTTGATGGGGACCAGCGGGTTCTATTAGGGGCTATTCGGCTTCGCCGCCCGCCCAGTCGTCTTCGATGTTGTAGAGATCCACGATGAGAGAGAGGGTGTGCAGGTCTGCCGAATGGCCACCCATCTCCTCCCATTCGGATTCGATGATGTCAGACAGCCGTTCTTCGACGGTGTCTATCGGTTCCCCTGGGGCGAAGCTCTGGCTCTCATGGGCAAGCAGCTCCGCATCGATCAACGTCAGCATTGCCTCGACGCTATTCCCCAGGTGATGGGCCATGTCCGTGCTGAAGACGTTGATGTCCACGTGGTATTCGATGTTCACCCCGTCGCCGAAGTACAACGCCCGGTTGGCTGGTGACCTGGGTAGGCGGACATTCCAGTTGTCCTGCTCCTCGAAATCCGCGGGCATCCCCGGGAAGCAGCCGGTGGTGAAACGGGCCAGCGACAGGCCTCCCACAAGGCACCCCAGGCCGGCCAGGACGCGGCGTCGGTCCAGGTCCGTATCCAGAGGGCTAGGGTAACGAGCGTTCTCGTAGTGTTCACGTCGTTGCCGTTTCACTACTTCCTCCTATCGGGCCGCTACCCGGCGTCGACGTACGCATCCGCGGCGCATAGAAACGCCGCAGGAAGCCGGGATTCTTTTCTTCGAACAGGATGGAGGCGCAGCGGTCCGCCTCCTCGATGCGCCGCTGCTCGAACCAGCACAGCAGCCCGTCCACCTCGCCCACCGAGCCGGTCATGGCGTGGTTGACGCAGCCGCACCAGTGCATGCAGCGCTCCAGCAGCGCGCAATCACCGCACCCCTGCAGTACCTCGTTCTTGGCGGCGATGAGGGCGTCGCGGCGGACCGGATCGACGCCACTGAAGACGTCGCCGATGACCACCTGGTCCTGGTCGTCCTGGCCCACCAGCCGGTCGCAGGGATAGAGCCGGCCAGAGGGGGCGATGGCCACCTCCTCGCAGCCGAAATCACAGCGGTCGGTGAGGGCGTAGCCGCCCTTGAGGTGGGTGACGATCTTGGTGTCGAACAGGTTGAGGGTGAAGGCGGCCCCGCGCCGGTAGGCGGCGATGTAGCGGTCGCCCAGCTCGCGGATGGCCACCTGGAAGCGTTCCCTGGTGGCCTCGTCCCAGGCGCCTTCGTAGTTGATGTTGAGGGACATGTTACGCACACCCAGCTCCAGCAGCTGGTCGAAGGAATCCCCCAGATAATCCACGTTGAGGGGGTCGATGACCCCGATGACCTTGACCCCCACCTTGAGGTTGCGCTTCATCAGCGCCGCCAGGTTGCGGGAGACGCGGTCGAAGCTGGAGCGGCCGTTGCGGAAGGGGCGGGTGGCATCGTGGGCCTCCCGGCAGCCGTCCATGCTCACCCCCAGATAGACGTCGTTTTCCAGCAGGTAATCCACGGTCTCGCCCTGCAGCAACGTGCCGTTGCACACCACCTGGAAGCGGATCGCCCGCTCTGCCTCCTCGGCCCGGCGGCGGGCGATGGGGATCAGCTGGCGGATGAGGTCGATCTCCATCAGCGGCTCCCCGCCGAAGAACGACAGGTGGACCATGCGGGAGCAACCACCGCCGGCGGCGACGGCCATCTCGATGCCCGCTTCGGCGACATCCATCGGCATACGCCGGCTGAACTTGTGGCCGTTGTAGCAGTAGGTGCAGCGGAGATTGCAGGCGTGATTGAGGAATAGGCAGACTTTCATGGCGATATTCTTGCCGGATCTACATCGGCGCGCTACCCGGCAGTTCGCCGCCTTCGTCCCACGTCTCGACCGTGAGGACCAGCGACCACAGGTGTACCGGCTCCCCCAGATCCTGGTAATAGGCGTCCACGGCGGCCTGGAGCTGGAGCTCGATGTCGTGCAGGTCCTCGTCGGGGTGCAGATCGTAGATGGAGTACCCGCCCAGCAACTCGTCGAACAGCTGAAGCAATGCCTCACGGTCCTGGGCGATAGTCTCCACGTGCTCCTGGACGTCTACCTGGACGTAGACGTGGTAATCGATGAATGCGTTGTCGTCGAAATACAGGGTCCGGACGTCCGGATCGGGGGGTAAAGAAAGGCCCCATAGGTCGGAGACGGCCACATCGCCCTGCATGATCCCGGGGAACGGAAAACAGCCCCCCAGCGACGCTGCGGCGAGGGCGCCGGCAAAACCGCCGATGCCGGCCAATACCCTGCGCCGGTCCATGCCCTTGCTCATCTCTGGATAGTTGCCAGCATCGTAGCGAGTGACTTTCTGGCGTTTCATCGTTTGCTCCTATCGTTTCCAATAATGATGGAGTCAAACGGTGCAATCTCCGTACCAGGGCCACGTGTCGCTGGAGGCCCGTGTGGGCTTGACGCGCCCCCGAACGCATGTCAAACAGCTCTCAGTCGAGGACCGAACCATGGATCAACCCTCCCGTCTGCCGGGCCTGCGGGACCTGCTGGCCAATCCCAAGGACATCGCCCGCTGGGCGTTCTGGGTGCCCCTGCGCGACGCACTGGACGTGGACCGCCCCGAGCAGCTCCACCGCCTGTGCCGCCTATGGCAGGCCCATCATGCCATCGGCGGCGACCAGAAGCGCCGCATGGCGGACGAATACCGCCGCATCTTCGGTGGCCGATACAGCGCCGCGGGCTACCGGGACCTGATCCGGGACGCCTATCGCATCGCCTTCCGCACCAGCCTCGAAGAGCTGCTGATGGGCAAGCTGGCCGAGGGCAACGTGGCCAGCTACCTGCAGCTGCGCGGCCGGGAGCACCTGGACCGGGCCCTGGCGCGGGGCAAGGGGGTGATCATCCTCCACGCCCACGCCGGGAGCTTCATGCTGCCCATCGCGGCCCTGTCCCTGTACGGCTACCCCTACACCCAGTTTGCCGCCCGCGGCCTCCCCCCCGCCGAGCTGGCCGCGGCCAACCCAGAAGCGCTGGTCAACAACTGGTGGCAAGCCAACGCTCGTGCCAAGCGCGAGGAGAACGAGGACCGGCTGCCGGCCCGCTTCATGTCCTTTGCCACCCCTACCCGCGAGCTGTTCCGCCGTCTGGGCCGCAATGAGCTGGTGGCGCTGGCCTTCGACGGCCGGGTGGGCCAGAAGTGGGTGGGCACCCAGCTACTCAATCGTCCGGCCCTGCTGACGCCCGGCCCCTACCGCCTGGCCGCCTCCACCGGGGCGGCCATCGTGCCCACGTTTTGCTGCACGCCCGTGGACGAGCCGAGCATCTGCCAGATGCAGGAGCCGCTGATCCCCGAGGGCCGCCGCTGGCAGGAGCTGATGGCCGAATTCGTGGGGGAGCACGCCGACCCATGGCTCCAGCGCTACCCGGCCGAATACGGGACCTACCTGGCCATCACCCGTCTGCGCCGGGGCGTGGACGATCACCCCATGTTCACCGACTACGCCACCGACGAACGCTGGACGACGCATCCGGCGCTGAACTGACTCCAGGGGCAGCGCCCGGGCGCCTTGTCGGGTATTCTCGGAATGTGACCAACCAACCTCCTGACCGTGATCCATCCCGTCCGCTGGACTGCGACGTGCTCGTCATCGGGGCCGGAATGGCCGGGCTGGGATTTGCCAGCGAGCCCACCAGCAGCAGGGTGATCGTGGTGGAGCGGGAATCGGCCCCCGGTGGATGCCTGCGCACGGACCGGCCCGCCGACGGGTACCTGGTCGATCGCACGGGCCACCTGTTCCACTTCAAACACCCGCGCGTGAGGCGCCTGCTGGACGAACGGCTGGGCATGGAGTGGAACCGCCTGGAGCGGGACGCCCGCGTGGCCGTCGCCGGCAAGCTGGTGGGGTACCCGCTGCAATACCACCTGGGCGAACTCCCCCCCGAGCTGGCCTACGAATGTCTGGCCGGCTTCGTCGAGGCCCAGGCAACCGCCGGAGATCCTGGGGGGCACTTCGAGGGGTGGGCCCGTGCCACGCTCGGCAAGGGCCTGTACGACGTGTTCATGGGCCCCTACAACCGCAAGCTGTGGGCCTGCGAGCTGGATGGCATCACCCTGGAGTGGACGGATCGCTTCGTCCCACCCCCGGACCGGGAGCTGGTCCTGCGGGGGGCCGTCGGCGCGCACGAGCGTAAGGACTTTGGCTACAACCCAACCTTCGACTACCCCCACCGCGGCGGCTCGCAGACCATCGCCGATCGCCTGGCGGACGGCAGCGGCGCCATCTTCCTGTACGGCGAGTCGGTGGCCCGTATCGACGCAGCGGGCCGCCGGGCCGAGACGTCGTCGGGCCGCACGATCCGGTACCGGCAGCTGGTCAACACGATGCCGTTGACGGTGCTCGTGGGTGAGGTCCTGGCCCAGCCCCCGGCCGAGCTGACCGCCGCCGCTCGCCAGCTGCGGCACAACAGCATCGCCTACGCGGTGTTCGCTGTGAAGATGCCGGCCCCGCCCTGGCAATGGCTGTACGTGCCGGACGAGCGGCTGCCGTTCTACCGGGTGGGGCAGCTCAGCGCCTACGCCGATGATCTGGCACCGCCGGGCGAGGTGCTGCTGTGCGCCGAGGTGGGGATGCCCATGGAGGAGGCCGCGGGGGCGGACCCACAGGCGCTCGTCGAGGCCTGCTGGGACGGGCTGCGCCAGCTGGGCGTCGTGGCGGAGGACGCCGGCTTCGAGATGGTCAAGACCGGCGCCATCTCACCGGCCTACTGCATCTTCGACGACCAGCGGCCGGCCTCTCGCAAGGCCCTGCTCGAGGGGCTGGCGGCGCTGGGGATCCACTCCATCGGGCGGTACGGTGAGTGGGAATACGGATCCGCGGGAGATGCGCTGCTGGCGGGCATGGAACTGGCCGACCGTTTGAAGGAGGCTTGAGCGGATGACGGACCGGGGTACGGAGCGACTGGTCGTGGTATTGCCCGCCTACAACGAGGCGGCCAACATCGGCCCCGTGGTGGAAGGGGTGCTGGCCCAGCACGTCGAAGGCGTGGAGATCGTCGCTCTGGTGGTCAACGACGGGTCCCGGGACGAGACGGGCGAGCTGGCACGGGCGGCGGGCGCCACCGTGGTGAGCCACCCGCGCAACCGGGGCGTGGGGGCCGGGTTCCGGACCGGGCTGGTGCAGGCCAGCAGCATGGGCGCCGATTACCTGATCCACATGGACAGCGACGGGCAGTTCCACAGCGAGGAGATCCCGCTGCTACTGGCACCGGTGCTAGAGGGGCGCGCCGATCTGACCGTAGGCAGCCGCTTCTTGCGGGAACCCCCCGCCAACATGGGGCGGGCCAAGGCCCGCGCACTCACCGGTGTGGCTCGTGCGGTGGGACGCCCGCTGGGGCACCGGCTCACCGATCTGTCCTGCGGCTTCCGCTGCATGAACCGCCGCGTGATGCGCATGATCTGGCCCACCTTCGACTACGATTACATCCAGGAGACCCTGATCCAGGCCATGCTGTCCGGCGTCGTCATCGAGGAGGTCCCGGTGACGGTGGAGTACCCGGAGGGGGAGCAGGCCGGAGCCATGAGTAGCCGGCCGTTGAGGTACGGGACCCGCTTCTTGGGGATGACCGCCTATGCCTTGTGGAAGGGGCGGCGCGGCTAGGGCTCCTGAATCCATGGATCCACAATCAGCCTGGCTTCATTCCCACCCTTCGTCCGATGGCGTGCGCTGCATCGAGCGCCCCTGTGATTTCATCTGCCAGCTACGCAGCGCATAGACGGCCACCCCTGACAGCACGAATCCCACGAAGATGCCGATGAGGGGCAGGGAGGCCATGTCCACCAGGATCACCAGGCCGAAGAACGCCACCATCACCAGGCCCACGGCGGGGCACAGCCAGTACAGCACCCCGCGCAGCTTGAAGCGGGAGGCACCATAGCGCCGGGGTAATCGGGTGCGCAGGCGCAGGGCAGCGATCTGCAACGGGCCGAAGAGGATCAGACCGCCCAATGCCGCATAGGACGCCAGGGTTTCCAGGGATACGTCGATGAGGATGCCACCCACGGAGAGCAGCCAGACCACCGTCAACAGCACGTCCGGTGTTCGGAAGCGTGGGTGGAGGTGCCCCAGCCAGGACGGCAGCAGGCCGTCGTCGATGATCACCATCAACGACCGCGTGCCTACGATGAACAGGGCGTTGAGGGTGGTCAGCAGTGCCACCACCGCACCGCACAGGACGAACACTGTGGCGCCCATCGTACCGGTGGTCTTCAGCGCGACGATCACCAGCGGCTCGTCCGCGTCCGCCAGCCCGGAGGCAAAGGGGGTACAGACCGTGGCCATCGCCACGCCGACATAGAGCAAGGCCACCACCGGGAAGGCGATGGCAAAGGCACGCGGGATCACGCGCCACGGCTGGACGATCTCCTCCCCCAGCTCGATGATGCCGTTGGCGCCGAAGTAGGTGAACGCCAGCAGGGCGGTGCCCAGGGCCAATCCGCCGGCTCCACAGCCCAGGAAGCCCTCGAGCTGAGTCGCATCGTAGGCCGCCAAGCCGCCGCGCGTGTACAGCAGCAGCGCGCCGATCAACACCACCACCAGCACGCCCTGGATCTGGGCCGCCAACCGGACCCCCGCCAGGTTCAGCAGATACAGCGCGGTGACGATAGCCAGCGCCACCGGCGTCACGGGTAGGGTGGGCACCAGGGTCTCAAGATAGTTGGCACACGCCAGGGCGTAGAGCGGGATCTGCCCGAAGAAAGACGCCAGCGCATAGACCCACACCCCGGTGAACGCCAGCCCCGGCGACACCAGCCGGGACGGATACCGGTAGCTGGCACCGGCGCAGGGGATGGTCGCGCCCAGCATGGCCAACGGCAGCATCGCCACGAACACGGGGACCGCCGCCAGGGCGTAGGCCAGCGGCAGCGCCGGCCCGGCGATGTCCAACACGATGGGCGAGAAGACGAATACGCCCCCACCCACCATGAAGCCGATGGCGATGAACGTCACCGTCGGTAGGCCGAGGTTGCGCTTGAGGCCTAGTTCGCTCATCGGGCTCCAACGTTCGGGGTGCGAAACGCTCCCATTCTGATATCCTCGCGCGCAAGCCTACAGGGGTTCGTGAAAGGAGTGGCCGTGGACATCGTTCAGCGGCTCGAGCAGGTGCTCCAGCAGGAGGCCGCAGCCATCGCCGGCGTCCAGGTGACCGAGTCCTTCGAGGAGGCGGTGCGAGCCCTGCAATCCTGCCGCGGCAAGGTGCTGACCACCGGCATCGGCAAGGCGGGGCACGTGGCCCGCAAGGTCGCCGCGACCCTGTGCTCGACGGCGACCCCGGCGGCCTTCGTCCACCCGGCCGAGGCAGCCCACGGCGACCTGGGGCTGGTGGACGGATCCGACTGCATCGTGGCGTTCTCCACCAGCGGCAAGTCGGACGAGGTGCTGGAGATGCTGGAGCTGAGCCGGCACCTGGGCGTGCAGGTCATCATCGGCGTCACCTCCCACCCGGATTCCCGGCTGCGGGATCTGAGCGACATCGTCCTGGACATGGGGGTCATCGACGAGCCCTGCTCCTTGGGCCTGACCCCGACGGCATCCATCGCGGTGATGCTGGCCATCGGCGACGCGCTGGCGCTGACGGTGATGGACCTCAACGGTGTGACGCAGGAGGACTATGGCCTGCGTCACCACGGAGGCTACCTGGGCCGCAAGGTCCGCACGGACAACGAGCCGGGCTAGATCAATCCCCGACCGCGTTCTTGCACGACTGGACAAATGACTCGGGGGACATCACGGTCTGTTCGCCGTTGACCGAGCTGTAGGGGTGGATCTTGCGCCGAGAGGTCGAGCCGGGGGCAAGCATGAAGAAGGACGGATACCCCTTGACGTTCCATTCGTTGGCGATGGCCTTCTCCCGTTCCCCGTCGTCCGGGTTGATCCGTACCTTGCGGATCGTGCCGAAATAGTCCGTCACCTCGCTCGAAGACAGCAGCTCGGCGTTCATGTGGCGGCAATAGCCGCACCACTCCGTGTAGAAGAAGACGGCCAGCGGCGCGTTGTTGCGCCGGGTGTGCTCCTCGATCACCCGCTCGTACCCCGAGGCTCCGCTCTGCCAGCTGGACAGGCTGGGGTACCGGTTGCGGCTGGAGGTGGAGGAGGAGCCCGACGAGGACGTCCGGGCGGGTGCCGACCCCGTCCGGGCCGGGGCCGCTGCGGATTCCGCTTCATCGAGGGTCACCGGGAAGTTACCGGCCAGCGGGTCGAGCCCGTCGTGAGGATCGGTTGGCGGCGGCGGGGGCGCCTCGACCACCGGCTCGGGATCCGGCAGCGAGTCGTAATACATCCAGGCGAATACCGCGGAGATGGCCACCAGGATCAGGGCGATCAGCCAGCAGCCCGTGGAACTACCTGAGCGTCGGGAAGACATGGGATCACCCGTTGCGGATCGAAAGCGTGTACGCGTCGCAGTCGCCGCTACTGCCGTCGGCGGTGAACACGCGGATGAAGAACCGCGTGGTGTCATCGAAGCACTCGTTGAGCAGGCCCCCGCAGGGGGTCTGGTCCAGGGTCGAGTCGTATTCGGTGTAGCCGGTCTGTTCCACACACTCCTGGGCCTCGCAGGAGGCCCGGAAAACGGCCATCACGTACCGATCGTCATCGTTGCGGGTGAAGCGGATGCTCACCGCCCAGTTGTCCGCGGCGGCGTCGATGTCCTCTTGCAGGTTGTCCGCCGCGACGAAGGTGAACCAGTCCTCGTCCCCCTCCTCCAGGCCATTGCCGGTGAGCGTGATGAGGGTGCCGTTGTCGAGGATCGAACCCAGATCGATGGGGTCGGCGCAGCTATCGCCACCGTTGGCTTCGTGTTGATCCACCGGGTCACAGCGGTCGATGTCGATGGAGGCCGGCCAGCTCTCCAGCCCATCGAGGGTGGCGGTGACCTGGAAATCATTGCCCCCCGTGTTCAGGCCTACGGGGGTCGAGAAGGCTCCCGTGGTGGCGTCGGCCTCGGTGGTGGCGACGAGGAACTCGCGGTAGATGCGGATCTGGGAGCCGGGCTCCTCCGCCTCACCCGTCAGGTCGATGGTGCCGTCATTGGTGGCGTCGGGCCATGGATCCAGGACCG
Organism: uncultured Rickettsiales bacterium; assembly: GCA_964504165.1. Classification (GTDB taxonomy): domain Bacteria; phylum Myxococcota_A; class UBA796; order UBA9615; family CAYRNR01; genus CAZDDH01. Next base: position 41,799 of record CAZDDH010000044.1, read on the forward strand.
GCGGGCCCTGGGCATCGGGGTCACCCCAGGCATCGTCGTCCCCGGCGGTGTCGTCGTCCCCCGTGGCCGAGTCGTCATCGTCGGCCTCGCTGACGCTCGTGTCGGTGCATGCCGGCCCCCACAACAGGGCACAAGCCAGCACAAAACTCCCGAACATCGACCGGATCATTCGGCTTCCCATCGTTCGCACGGCATGGCCTCCCTCGTCAGGGTATCACCGCAAGAGAGTGGGCCGAAGATTTCTATGATTGGGGCCAGACCACGCCGGGCATGACCACGTTCGGGTCAAATTCCTGGTCGCCGGCGAGGATGCTGGTGGGATGGCTCAGGGCGCGAACCAGATAGATGTTGCCTTCGCTGCCCTTGCCCGCGTGGCCCCAGCTGGCGATGGGGAGCCGGCCAGAGATGGCGACGGTGGCGCGATTCCAGTTGATCGTACCCACGTGCAGCCGCTGGGTAGCGTCGATGAAGTTGGGCTCTGACGAGGTGAACACCGAGGCGCTGAGACCGTACGTCATGCGGTCGGCGGCGGCCCAGATGTCGTCCCGGCCGCTGGCGCGTTCCAGGGCCAGCACGGGGCCGGGGATCTCCTCTGGAGCGTTGCCGTTGGAGGCGCGCTCGCCGTGCTCGACCACGGTGGGGGTGAGATAATGCCCCCGCTTGCTCACTTCGGGGGGCCGGCCGCGCAGGGCGACCTCCACACCGCTCTGTTCCATCTCGGCGACCCGGCGGTGGATATCCACCCGTTGCTCGTCGGACAACATGGGCCCCATGAAGATGTTGGAGTCCAGCCCGTGCCCGATGCGCAGGCCCGCGGTGAGCGCCACGATCCGATCCCGCATGGGCTCGTAGACTTCGTCCTCGATGACCGCGCGGGCGGTGGAGTTGAACCGCTGGCCACCCGTGAGGAAAGCGCCGGTGACTACCTCGTAAGCTGCCCGGTCCAGATCGGCGTCTGCCAGCACGACCGCGGTGCCCTTGCCACCGGTCTGGCTGATGATGCGCTTGCGGATCTGGGTCTGCGCCGAGCGGATGATGGAGCGGGCCGTTCGTAGATGGCCCGCCACCACGACCGCATCGATCCCCTCGTTGGAGGCCAGCGCCGCGCCCGTGGTCTGGCCCGGCCCCTGGATCATGTTGAACACGCCGCGGGGCAACGTGGCCCGGTCGATGACCTCGGCCAGCAGCTGGCCCGTGGCCGGCGTCCGTGAAGAGGGATTGAGGACGACGGTGTTGCCCGCGAGCAGCGCGGAGATGACGTAGCCGATGCTGACGTACACGGGCACCGTGGCCGGGGCGATGGCGGCGATGACCCCCAGGGGCCGCCGCTTGAACGATCCGTGGATGGTGCCGATCTCACGTGATTCGAGGAGGGCGGCCCCCTCCTTGAGCAGGATGTCGCACTGGCGAACGGCGGCCAGCACCTCCATGCGGGATTCCCAGATCGGCTTGCCCACCTCGCATGTGACGATCTCCGCCAGCTGGTTGGTCACCTGGAGTAGCTGATCGGCCACGGACTCCAGCCGCTCGAGCCGGATTTCGATGGGGGTTTCCCTCCAGCTTCGGGACGCATCGTGGGCGTACTCGATGGCGGTCTGGACGTTGTCCGGCGAGTAGGAGAAGGTCCCCAGCGCGTGGTCCAGGTCCCCGGGATCCGTGGCCACGATGTGGCCATTGACGGTGGGCGGCCGGATGAAGCTGCCGTGAATGTAGTCGCCCCTGGCGGGTACGAACGGCTTGTTGGTCACCGGAGCTCTCCCGAGTTTACTGAAACGACGCGAGGCGCGTTTATCATGAAGGCACCCACTACGGGAAGAGGCTGGCGCCGTCTTTTCATGGTATTGACGATGAGTAGACCATGCCCGACGAAGCCCAACGCATCCTGTTTGTCCACACAGCTCCCGGGATACCACTCGTGGGTGACGGGGGTGGATCGAGACACCTGCGCGAGGTCATCCGGGCGATGGATCGGGCGGGCCACCGGGTCACGGTGGTCACCAGGAGGCTGACCCGTAACGGGGACAGCCCGCCCCACCAGCTCCCGTGCGAGGTGCTGCACTACCCCCAGGGTCCGGTCCCTGGATTCCTTCAGCGGTTCCCCCAGATCGAGGAGTCGGCCTACGACAGCCGGGTCTGGCGGTTCCTGCGGATGGTGGCTGCCCGGCTCAAGCCGACCCTGGTTTACGAACGCTACAGCCTGTTCTCCCAGTCCGGGATGCGTCTCGCGCGGGGCTTGCGGATCCCCGGGGTCCTGGAAGTCAACGCGCCGTTGATGCTGGAACGGGAGCATCACGAGGGCCTCCGGCCCGGCCCCTTCACCCGGACGCGGGAGCGCGGGGTGCTCCGTGGAGCGTCCCGCCTGATCGCCGTGAGTTCCTACCTGGCGCGTTACCTGGAGAGCCGCGGCGTGTCGCCGTCACGGATCCGGATGATTCCAAACGGGGTGGACCCGGACCGGTTTGCACCGAGGGAACGATCCCCCTTGCCGCCGGACCTGGCGGCGCCCGGCGCCCCGTATCTGCTGGGGTTCTGCGGGACGCTCAAACCCTGGCACGACCTGGCCCTGCTCCTCGAGGCGCTGGCCAGCACCGGCGGCCTCGAGCAAGCGAGCCTGCTGGTCATCGGCGACGGGCCCCAGCGGCGGGAGCTGGAAGACACCGTGAGCCGCCTCTCCCTGGATTCCCGCGTGATCTGGGCGGGGCATCGCTCGGAGGATCAGGTGCCCGAACTGCTGAGCGCCTGCGACGCGGTCTGTGTGCCCAGCGCGGACGCCCCCGATTTCTACTTCTCGCCGCTGAAGCTGATGGAAGCCATGGCCATGGGGCTGCCGGTAGTGGCGACGGACATCGGGGATGCGGCCGCACTGGCGGGGGGCGCTGAGCCAGCGGCCCTGCTCGTCCCGCCGGGGAGCGCGTCGGCCTTCGGTGCGGCCCTCGTGGAGTTGAAGGAAGACGCGGACCTGCGTGCGCAGCTGAGCCAACGTGCACGCGCGTGCGCGTTGCGGCATACCTGGGATCAGGTGGTCGAACAGTCGTTGGCGGGGCTCGAACCGCGCTGACGCGGACCCTATTCCTCGGGCTCCTCGTCCGGAAGCAGCTCGAGCATCAGATCGTCGTCGGTCTGCAGGTCTTCGATGAGCAGGTCGTCGCTCTCGTCGAATTCGAACGCCTGGAACTCCTCGGTGCCACCCCCCACTCCCAGCAGCCGCGCCCAGTCGTCCGGGCTCATCTGCAGGTCCACAACGGCGCCCACGGAGCGATCGGCGCCCAGGTAATCCCGGAAGCCCTTCCACTGGTAGGTGCCCTGGGCTCCCATAGGGATGCCCTTCTCGTCGTCGGGGAAGCTGACCACCTGGCCCGAGTCGGCGGCCCGGTAGGAGGGGTTCATATCGTCGGGGCAGCCCTCCCACGAGACGATGGGTACGGACGGGTCCGGATTGACCTTGTACCAGGGGGAGAGACAGGCCGCCCCCCCCGCCGCGGACAGGATCCAGTAGGGCACGCGCTCGCCGGGGATCTGCCCCACCAAGCGTACGCCCTTGATGGCCGTCGCAGGCCGAGCTCCGTGGGCCACGAAGACGTTGAACTCCAGGCTGTCGGGATTATCCCTTTCCACCCAGATGAGGCGCCCTTCGTGGAGGAACTCCCAGGCGAGCAGCAGGGCAATCACGCCGGGTTCCAGGATGGCCAGCACGGCTTCCTGGGTGTGGATGTCGATGACGTCATCTTCGTTCGTCTGGGCGGTCTTGACCCACTGCTTGAGGGCTTCCCAGGCACCCTCCGTACCCTGGACCGTTCCCGCCGCAGAGCCCGAGACTCCCGGCAGATGGTCCAGCCATCCGCGGTGTGAACCGGCCCGGATCACAGCGTTGACCGATCCGATCCAGTCGTGGGGGGATGGCTGACGGAGGCGGGTCAGCGCCCAGCGCAGGGCCGCATCCGCTCCACCGTTGGCCGCCGCGACGGCGGATCCGGCGGCCGCCACCATGCGCGTCATCTCCTCACACAGGCGGAGGATGTGGGTCACCCGATCCTGGGTCGTGGTGGCGGTCCTCGCCATGTAAAACGGCACCGCCAGCGGCCACGGCAGGGCTCCGGTGAGGTAGTCGGCTCGGGACTCGTCCCACCACTCGGGCGGGAGCAGCCCGAAGCGTAGCCCCACGTCACCAAAATGAATCAGGTCACCGTTTTCGATGCGCCGGCGGGCGATATTCTCGCCGTCGATGACCGTGCCATTGGTGGAGTTGAGATCCTGGATGTAATAGATATGCTCGCCTTCGGTCTCGACCATCTCCAGCTGGGCATGGGCGCCACTGACGGAGGAGTGATGCAGCACCAGGGAATTGGTGGAGCGGCGGCCGATGGTCACCGGGAACTGCGCTCCCAGACGACTCACATCGACGGGAGGCGAATAGAGGCCCTCTTCGAACTCGAAACCAGCGATGGATTCGTCAGACACGTGCCCTCCGCGTTGCCAACCATACGGCCGTTGGCTTCCGTTGCTGGTTACAGGGTATTACACCCTGGCGGCCGGAGGGCACGAACCCGGACGATTCTTGCCCGCTCTGGTCCACATTTTTCAGGAAGGGGGGTAGACGGTTAGCGCCTCCACCCCCTACATGTTGTGGTCACCAC
>CAZDDH010000045.1:0-46088 GCA_964504165.1 uncultured Rickettsiales bacterium
GCTCCATGGTGATGCCGGCCAAGACGATACGGAGGCGTGGGAGGGTGGGCTCTACGCTGTGCTGTTTGCCTTGCTCCTACCCGGGTTCTATGGACCGCTTCGCCTGTATGGTCAGTACTACCCTCTGGCCTGCTGCATACCGTTGTGCCTGGCACTTCTGATGGGGAGCGAGCGGTTCCTGCAGCGACGGATGGCATTTGCCTTCGGGAGCGCCGCCGGGGTGACGATCCTCGTGAAATCACTGCTGCCATTCTACCTGGCATTCCCGGGGGCGATGGTCGCGGTGTGGCTGATCCTACACCTGTGGAAAGCCCCGGCTGAGAAACGCCTGGCACCCCTCCTGAACCTCGCCCTAGCAGCAATTCCTGTGGCGCTACTGTCCTACCTGTGGCTCCACGGTAGGTTGTTCATTGTGCTCCAAGAGATCATTGCCCACGTCGCCCCGGAAACGATCCCCTTCCCCGACGGGCAGGCCAGTCCCCATTTCGAGGAATACCCGGCCTACTCATGGCTGTGGTTGACCTATTACTTCCGCGTGGCCGTCTCCAATCTCGGGCCGATGGGGTGCGCCGCGATGTCGATGTCGGTGCTGTTGCTGGTGACGTGCCGCAAGCTCCTCGATCCCCGGAGACGAGCCAACCGCTGGCTGCTCTACCTCACCGCATTAGGCGCGCCTGTGGCCCTGACCTTCATCTCCTCCAAGGAGGCCCGCTTCCTGATTCCCATGTACCCGATCTGGGCAGCGGTGATGGCCCAGGGCCTGATGATCCTTCAGCCGTGGCCGCGAAGAGCCATCGTGACGTTACTCGTGATCGTCGGTTCCGTATCCATGATGCGGGTCTCCTTCCACGACGAGGCGTCCTGGCGAACCCGCAGCTTCCTGTATGAACGAATGGGGAACGAGGAAGGCGACATCTGGGCCTTCACGCCTCGCCCGGCGCGATTCGAGGGGTTGGCTCAACAGGTGGCCGCGGCGCTGGAGGAGAACACCTCGGGGCCCGTGGAGGTCGGTTTCCTGACGCTGCCTCACGGCGGCCCGGATTTCGATCGACGCCAGGATCTGGTCCGCCTGGAAGCCTATCGCCTCAAGTTCCAGATCCCGGCCATCAGCCGCACCTGGAACGAGTTCTTTCCTCCGCAAGCGATGGAACATCTAGGCTCGGTCGAGACCATCGACATGCGATTCTTCCAGCCCGATTACTTCGACAAGGACGCCACACGCCTGGATCTGCTCGTCGTGGCTCACTTCTTCGACAGCTATGAGGGGTACTATCCGCCCTACCCGACCCATTGGGGCGGTACGATGCCCGAGCTCGTCTACGCGCGTTCACTCGAAGAGCTGCAGTCCGACCTACCCGAAGGATTCGAGCTACTCACGGTGATCGATTTCACCGGGCCCGAACACCGTGATCAGGCCCGGGCCGCGCTGTTCTTCAAGCCTCAGGAGGAAGCCGTCCCGTGTCCCGACTGTACTGAGCCCGGGTCTCCTCCCAATTGAGGAACTCCCTATGACCTTAAAAATCGCCCAGCCAAGGCATCACTTCCACAAGAAGGCGCCGCGCTCCGCTAGCTGGATCTCCGCCATCGTGCGCGCGGTCGAGGGGACCTCTCGCCACAGACGCCCGTTGCGCAACTTGGAGAGGATCATCGACGGCCGCATGTAGAAGCTTCGGTAGGCCTTGTGGAGCAACGCCTCGAGTTCCCGGGTATCCAGCCCCTCGGAGGTGAAGTACCCCAGCGGCTCCTCCACGGCGCCCAATGTGTAGTCCCGCCAGTAGTCGCGCGTATAGAGGCCCTGCTCCATCGCGGTGAGGTAGATGTCCGTACCAGGAGCCGGCTGGGTGATGGTGAAGCTGGCCCAGTCCAGCGGTAGTTCCCGGGCCACGCGGATGGTCTGTTCGATCTCCTCGCGTGTCTCACCCGGGAACCCGATCATGAAGTAGCCACGGGTCTCGAGCCCCAGCCGCTGCGCCCCCTCGAGCGCTGACGCCAGCCGGTCCAGCTTGAGATTCTTGTTCATCAGCTTCTGGACCCGGGGTACCCCCGACTCCACCCCCACGTGGATGCCCACACAGCCGGCCGCATGCAGCGCCTCGAGCAGTTCGTCGTCCAGCCGGTCGATGCGCGTCCGGATGTTCCACCGCACCCGCATATCCCGCGCCAGGATGCCCTGGCACACGTCCAGCACCCGCTGGCGCTTCATGGTGAAGGTCTCGTCGAAGAAGACCACCTCCCGCGCCCTGTGGTGGGACACGGCCCGTTCCATCTCCTCCAGCACTCGCTCGGCCCCATGCTCCCGATAGCTGCCCCCGACATAGACCTGGGAGCAATACCGGCAGCGGAAAGGGCAACCCCGGCTCGTGACCATCGTGGTGAACGGGGTCGGCAGCGTCAGCGCCCGGTAGCGGTCCAGCGGAAGCAGCTCGATGGCCGGCATGGGGAGCTGATCCAGATCCTGGATCGGCATGCGCATCTCGCCGTGCACCAGCTCACCGCCCTGGCGCACGATGGTGCCCGCCACGCCAGCCAGTGGTTCATCAGCCTCCAGCCGCCGCAGAAGCTCCACGACGGTGTCGTCCCCTTCGCCGATGACCGCAACGTCCACGGCCTCGACGGTCATGCACTCGTCGGGATAGAGGGACAGCTGGGGCCCGCCGACCCACACCTGCAAGCCGGGCAACATCTGCTTGAGGTCCCGGGCCAGCTGCGCCGCCACCGGCCAGTTGAAGGTGGTGGAGGTGATGCCCACCACGTCGGCATCGAACCTGCGGATCCGCCGGATCTGCTGGACGAGCGTCAGGTTCTCGGCGTGGGCGTCCAGGATCGCCGCGCCAAAACCCGCCGCCCGGGCCGCGGCAGCCAGGTAGGCCACCCCCAACGGAGGGTAAACCCCCGAGACGTTTGTCTCCTCCAGGAACGGATGCACGCCCAGACGCTCGTTACAGCGGACCAGCATCAGGCGCGGCGCGGTCATCCCTTGTCCTTCATGCTGTCGAACATCACGTTGGCCGCCAGCGGGATGGCCCGCAGGTAGTTGGTGACGTCGGACACGGTGCGGATGTGCTTGGCCCTCCGCCGCACCAGCGACGGCCGCAGGTAGAAGCGCCGATAGAAGCTCTTGTGCAGCTCCGCCAGCCGCTCTTCGGTGAGCCCGTGAGGAGTGAACACGGGCTCGAAGAACGAGTACTGGCTCGTGTCTTCCGTGCGCAGCGTGCCGTAGTCCCCACACATGTCGTACTGGGGCGTGCCCATCAACGGCGTGTTGATCTGCACGGTGACGTCCGTCAGCGGCAGGGAACAGGCCAGCTGGATGGAATCCTCGATGGTCTCCTCGGTGTCGCCGATGTGCCCCACCATGAAGAACGATTTGACCTGCAAGCCCACCTTGTCCGCTGCGTGTACCGTGTCGGCGAACTGGTCCTGGCGAAGCCCCTTCTTGATCAACTTCCGGATCTCCGCATTCCCGCTCTCGATGGCGATGCGGATCTTCCAGCAGCCGTTGGCCTTCATACGCTCCAGCAGCTCTTCATCCAGGACCTCGGCCCGGCAAGAGCACGACCAGGTCATGTCCACCGGGTTGGCCTCCATGGCCGCCATCATGTCCCGCACCCGCTGCTTGGTCGGCGTGAACAGGGAATCGACGAAGGCCACGTCCCGCATGCCGTAGCGGTCGTGCAGCTCGTGCATCTCCTCGATGGCTCGCTGGGGGCTGTTGGTGCGATGGGCCGGGCCAAAGGTCTGCTTGGCACAAAAAATACAGCGGTACGGGCAGCCCCTGCTGCTGATCATGGCGGCCTTGGGCAGCCGGTGCTGGTCGTTGGGCAGCGGCCGGTAGCTGTCCATGGGGATCAGGTGCCGCGCCGGCAACGGCAGCTCGGTGAGGTCTTCGATGTACGGCCGAGGTTCGGCCCAGTAGAGCTCGTCCCCCTGGCGCGTTGCCACGCCCGGGACGTCCTCGTATCCCCGCCCAGCCTCGATGTTCTGCACCACCTCCTGGAGGGTGTACTCCCCCTCGTGGGCCACCGCAAAATCGAACTCGTGGTGGCGCAGCAGCAGCTCCGGGTCGGCGTTGAAATGGGGGCCACCGATGCCGATGGGGATGCCCGGCAGCGCCGTCCGCACCGCCCGCGCCGTCTCCGCCGCCTGATCAAAATAGGGGGTCGTCGCCGTGATGCCCACCAGATCCGGCATCAGCCGCCGCGCCTCGCTGGCCAGGTCCGCCGCGGTCATCCGATAGACGGGGGAATCCGTGATGATCACCCGGTGGCCGTCCCCCTCCAGCACGGCCGCCAGGTAACACAGCCCCAGGGGCGGAGAGTTGAAGAACATCCCCGTCACAACCGCCTCGATGCGGGACGGCTGCTTGCGCAACACCGGTGGATTGATCAACCAGATCTTCATCGTCGCCTCGTTCTCCAGACTTCGCCGACGTCTACAAGATCAAACGTCTGCGGAAAGCAGCGTACTCCCTGAGCTTGAATCCGGACAGCTCTCCCTGGCGAGCCATCCTCAACGCTACCTCTCCGAGCTTGAAGACATTGGCCACCTCGGCGAGGTTGCGCACCGCACGCGGGTGATTCGCCAGCAGCTCGCTTCGGCTCAGGCCGCGGATCACATTGCGGGGGATGATCCCCTTGGAGGTCATCGAGATCAGGCTCGCATAAAACAGATCTTCATCGGGCCTGGGATAGCTCAGCGAGAGCCGGAACTGGGAGAACGACTTGGTCGCCCGCCCCTCGATCTGGTCCTCGGTGATGATGCCGGCCTCCAGCATCTTGGTCGCCACCTCCGATTTGGGGAACACCACCAGCGAGTACAGGTACAGGTTAAACGGCCGCGGGAGCTGTAGCAGCAGCTCCAGCATCGCCTGCTTGTCCTCCGCCGACGCCGTCGGGTTGTCCAGGATGACATCGTAGGAGACCGCGATGCCCACGTCGTGCAGGCGCTGGGCCAGCTCCAGGGTCTGGGCGTTGGACCCCTTGCGCGAGTAGGAACGCGCCTCCTTCTCCGACCCGCTCTGGATGCCCACCTGGACGTGGTCCATGCCGGCGTCCCGCAGCAGGGTCAGCACCTCCTCGGACTTGGTCTTGGTCCCCGGGTTGAGCAGGATGTCGAAGGGAAGACCGATGCGTTGGGGATACTGGGCGACGAACTCCTCGATCCAGCTCATCGGGAACACAAAGCTGTCGTCGTCGAACCGCATGCGGCGGATGTCCGGACGCAGGCGCAGCACCGCCTCCATCTCCTGCAGCACGTTCTCCACCGTACGCTTGCGGTGATAGGTGCCCAACCCCTCGTAAATCTGACGGAACTGGCTGTTGTAGCAAAAACCGCACGAGAACGGGCAGCCCCGCGAGGCCATGATGCGGTACATCACGTTGTCCTCGCCCGGGTCCCCGTGGGTCAGCTTGCCGTCCTCGACGACCCAGCAATCCGCCTCGAACAGGTGGTCGTGGGGCAGGCTGTCCAGCTCCTGGATCAGCGGCCGCGGCCGGTTGCGGACCACCTCCCCATCGTGATGCACCCACAGGTTGGGGATGTCTTGGATCGGCGCCCCATCCCGCACGGCCCGCGCCAGGTCGCGCAACGGTAGTTCCCCTTCGCCGATGCACACCGAGTCCGTGTGGTCGATGCAGTCCTCCGGCGATATCGTGGGGTGCACGCCCCCCAGCACCACGTGGGCCGAGCTGACCTTGCGGATGCGCCGTGTCAGGTCCCGCACGATGGCCAGGTAGGGCGTACCGAAGCCGATGCCGATGACGTCGGGGGCCTGGGCTTCGATGAACTCCTCGAAGAGGCGCAGTTCACGGACGCTCGGCGGATGCACGTCGTTGTTGCGCCAGCCCTTCATGTACAGCACCGGCGCCTCGAAGCCGTCCTCGCGCAGCACCGCCGACAGGTATCGCACGCCCAGGTTCTGGTAGCCGTAGGGGGTGATGATCAGAACGCGCGTCATCAGCACGATCCCGCAATGCGTTGCAGGGCCGGCAACATCATCTGCAATCCGGCCTTGGCCTTGTGACGCAGGCTGCCCCCGTGGCGCAGCAGGCGCATCATCGCCCGGGGCCGCATGTAGAAGGACCGGTAGGCCTCGGACTGCAGATCAAAAAGCTCATCGCGGGAGAGGAATTCGTCCCAGATGGGCGGCACGAAATCCACGTGCGGGTCGCGGGCAAACCGTTCCCAGATGTCCGCCTCTGCCAGCCCCTTGGCCACCCCCTGATGGAACAGGGCCGTGTGCGGGTAGAGGGTCAACACGTTGAACAGGGCATAGACCGGTGCCAGCTCCCGCGCAAAGCGCACGGTCTGACGCACGTCCGCCTCGCAACGTTCGTGGGGCAATCCGATCATGAAATACGCCATCGTGGTCACGCCGGCCCGGCTGCCGGCCTCGAAGGTACGGCGGATCTTGTCCACCGAGGCCGCCTTGCCCAGCACCTCCAAACCCTCGTCCGTGCCCGTCTCGACACCGATCTGGACCCGTGTGCAGCCGGCCCGCTTCATCAGGGCCAGGTTCTCCTCGGTGAGGCCCGCCGCGGCGGTCCGGCAGCTCCAGCCCGGCAGATGCGGCCGGCGCTGGATCTCCTCGCACAGGCTGCGCAACCGCTTGCCGCCGGTGGGGAAGTTGTCGTCGAGGAAGTAGACGTGCTCCACGCCCAGGCGGGCCACCTGCTCCATCTCCGCGACGATGCCGTCCACGCTTCGCAGGCGCGTGCTGCCGTTGGGGGTGGAGCAGAACGTGCAGCTGTATGGGCACCCCCGGCTGGTGAGGATCGTGGCGAACACCTGGTCGTCGCCCGCCACGCCGCGGTAGTTGCGCACGTCCAGGCGGGATCGATCGGGCAGCGGCAGGGCGTCCAGGTCCTTCACCCAGGTCCGCTCGCGGCTGGCCCAGTCCAGGCCATCGTCCTCCCACAGCAGGCCGGGGATGTCCGGATGCTCGTCGCCCCGCTCCAGGGCGTCGGCCAGCATCACGAAGGTCTCGTCTGCCTCGCCGAACAGCACATAGTCCACGCCATCGAGCCCCACAGTCTCGGTGGGGAAGGCGTCTGTGTGGGGGCCGCCGATGACCACCGGAACACCCGGGAACCGGTTGCGCACAGCAGCGACCGTACGCAGAACACTGACCAGGTTGGGGGTCAGGGCGGTGATGCCGATCAGCGCTGGGTCCCGCGCCCCCCCCAGCTTGAGCTTGTACTCCCAGTCGCCGGGCAGATTGGCATCTAGGATCTCCACCTGATGTCCCGCCGCCTCCGCCGAGGCCTGCAGGTACAGCAACCCCAGCGGCGGATGGCGGCCGGTCCCGTCCTCCGGGAGTTCGCCCACCTCGGAAGCCAGCGCGTGGGCCTGGGTGGGGTTGATCAGCAGGATTTTCACGAAGCGAGCCCCTGCCCGGCCAGGAGCGTCCGCCGCAGCGCGGCCGTGTCCACACGAGGGCGCGGAAGCCGGCACTGGGCCTGGATGCGCATCATCTCCACCAGACTGCGGGGCTCGTGCACCATGAAGCCCACCTCGGCCCAGCAGGGCCGGAAGCACCCCTCACAGGTGGCGATGCGTTGCTTCAGCTCCTGCTGGAAACCATCGGTGTGCACCAGGTTCTCGTATTCGCGGAAGTGGAAGGACCAGTTGCCCTCGAAGGTGTGGCAGGCCGAGATGTAACCGTCCGGCGCCACCGACAGGAAATCGGTGCCCGCCTTGCACGGCCACTTGGCCTTGCCGTCGAGCAGGTAGCCCGGGCTCCGGCGCAGGAACGCCGACGAGTTGACGATACGGCCGCCCCGGCGCTTGTGCCGGATCAGGCCGTCGTAGATCCGCTGCAGGTCGGCCCGCGCCTCCCCTGCCATGGCCAGGTCGTGGGCGTCCCCATAGAACCGGTGGGCGGCGTCCTCGCCGTCCGCCAGGTGGATCGGGATGAACGAGACGTAGAACCCGATGCGTTCGGCCAGCGCCAGGATGTCGGGCAACTCCGTGTAGTTGTTGGAGGTCACCACCGTGTTGAGGATGGGGATCGTCCCCCGCCGGGGAAGGATCTCCGTCAACGCCAGCAGGTTGTCGATGCGCTCCTCGAAACGGCCGGCACCCGCATCAAAGTCGTTTTGCACCGCCGGGTCCAGCGAGTCCAGCGAGAACGAGAACTCCCGCAAACCGCCATCCACCAGCCGGCGGGCCCGGTCCGGGGTCATGGCCACGCCGTTGGTCAACACACGTGTGCGGATCCCATGATCCAGGAACGCCGCCACGATCTCCGGCAGATCCTCCCGTTGCACCGGCTCCCCGCCCCCCAGGCTCACCTGGGCACAGCCCAGCCGGGCCAACATACCCGCCATCTCCCGGATATCGGGCACCGACAGCTCGGGCATGGTCTTGCCCCGCTGCCAGATGACGCAGGAACGGCACTGGAGGTTGCACCGATTGGTGACGGCAAAATGGACGTACGACGGACGATCTCTGAGCACCAGCGAACGGGCAAACTTCAGGTACGGCTCGAGTATCATCAGCCTTCCTGGGCGGGTTTCATTCCGGTCGCGTTCGATGCCACCCCATGCCCCCACCGCCTACCTGCAGCGGGCGGCCCATCGCCATCTTGGCTCCGGGTTTGGCACCCCGGGCAATAATGACTAACCTATAGTGGCAGTTTGGGACCGTGTCAATTCGGCAATCTCTGTGTTTTCAAGAGCTTTTGCGAGTTTGGCATGCTCCTTGCGGGAGACAGATTTGGGCATTCCCATCCGCACCATCGCTCGGATGACGAGGGCGTCGCTCGCCTCTCGATATCTGGACCACAACCGGCCGCTCAATATCATGCTGGCCGTCACCGATCGCTGTACCGGCAGCTGCAACTACTGCGGGATCCCGGACCGCAAATCGCCGGAGATGACCACCCAGGAGACGCTCACGCTGGTGGACGAGGCCGCCGATCTGGGCTGCCAGCGCCTTGGCATCTGGGGGGGAGAGCCCCTGCTGCGCAAGGATCTGGACCAGATCATCGGGCGTGCCAAGCAGCGGGGCCTGTGGGTCACCGTGGACAGCAACGGGCACCTGCTCCCGGAACGCGGGCACATGCTCGAGGGCATCAACCACCTGAGCATCTCCCTGGACGGGGACCGGGCGGCCCACGACGCCAACCGCGGCAAGGGCGCCTTCGACCGCACCCTGCGGGGGCTGGTTCACGCCCAAGGCCGGTTCGATTTCTGGACACTCACCGTCCTGACCAAGAACAACATGGGCCAGGTGGACTGGATCCTGGATCTAGCCCGTCGGCTCGGCTTCGCCACCAACTTCCAGGTCCTGCATCACAACGATCAGCTCGGCTGTAACGACGGGCTCTACCCGGAAGAATACGAGGTGCGCCAGGTGGCCCAGCAGCTGCTGGCCCGCAAGAAGGAGGGCGCCCCCATCGTCTCGTCGTTCCAGTACCTGGAGCACCTGCGCGACTGGCCCGACTATTCCAAGACCCGGCTGGCCCACTACAAGAACTACCCCGAGTGCCTGGCCGGCAAGCTCTATTGCAACGTGGACGTCAACGGCAAGCTCTACCCGTGCTCGCTGTTCGTCGACGAGATCGACGCCCCGGACGTGCGTGACAACGGCCTGGCAGCCGCCTTCGAGGCCCTGGAATCGGTCCCCTGCCGTGCCTGCGTGGCGGCCTGCTTCACCGAATACAACCACCTGTATCGCCTGGACTGGCGGACCGGTACCAACTGGGTGCGGGCGTTACTACGATGAGCAACAAGAACCAGCGACCGATCGTGATCGTGGGCGGTGGCATCACCGGCCTGACCCTGGCGGCCCTGCTCGCCGAACGCGGGCACCGCACCGTGGTCATCGAAAAAGAGGACACCCCCGGCGGCCTGGCCCGCTCCTTCCGCTACGATGATTTCACCTTCGACATCGGCCCCCACCGTTTCCACACCGTGGACAAGCAGGTGGAGTCGTTCATCAAGAAGATCCTGGCGGCGGATACCAAGATCATCCACCGCAACTCCATGATGCGTTTCAAGGGGCACTTCTACCCCTGGCCGCTACATCCGTCCTACTCGGTGTTCGTACGCTTCCCGCCCAAGATCGCCCTCGGGGCGCTGCGGGATCTGATGTTCCTGTTCAACCATCCCCCGGCGGTCTCCTTCCGGGACCACATCATCAACATGTACGGCGAGACGCTGTACCGGCACTTCTTCCAGGGGTACACGGCAAAATTCCTGGGCATCGTGCCGGAGATGGTCCACCCGGACTGGGCCAAGACCGGCGTGGACCGGGCCATCATCGACAGCCGGGTCAAGATGAACAGCCTGGGCCAGCTGGCGCTGGGCATGCTGGATTTCCGCCCCAAGCCGGAGACCGAGTTCCTGTACGCCAACGGCGGCATGCAACAGTTCACCGACAACCTGGTCGCCTATCAAGAGGCGCTGGGGGGCCAGGTGCTGTGCGGGCGGGCGGTGGACGCCATCGGGCTGGAGGGGGACAGCATCCGCTCGATCCGGGTGGGGAGGCGCACCTTCAAGCCTTCCCAGGTGGTCTGGACCGGGTCGATCCACTCCCTGGCCCGCCTGCTGGACATGCCCCGGCCGGGCCTGCGCTACCTGTCCACCATCTGCTACAACATGATGCTCACCGAGGGGGAGCATTTCCCCTTCCAGTGGTGCTATCACGGCGCCGCGGACGTGCGCTTTTCGCGGGTCAGCATCCCCGCCAACTTCGACCCGGCCAACACGCCACCGGGCAAGCGGTCGATGTGCGTGGAGGTCACCTGCTCGCCGGATGACGACCTCTACAACGACCCACTGAGCGCCCTCGACCGCGTGGTCCACGACATGAAACGGGAGACGTTGCTGCAAGCCGAGAGCGAGATCCTCGACGTGCGCTGCGAGCCGGTCCGCTGGAGCTACCCGATCTACCAGCTGGATTACCGCGAAAAGATGGCCCGCTTCGAGCAGGACGTGTCGCGCTTCGGCAACCTGACGATGGCCGGGCGGCTGGGCCGTTTCTGGTACAACAACATGGATCATTGCATCGAGGCGGCCATCCAGCACACGAGCGAGGTCGAATCCAAGCTGTCCGGCGTCGAACCGTCAACCTCCACCGTTCCCCTGTGGGGCCAGTCCTGACGGACGCCACCGCACCAGCAACCAGCGAGGGAAGATGATGCCCAGGCGGAAGAAAAACGCCGCAACCAGCCCAACAGCGGGGGCTCCCCGCCGGGAGGTCGTGCGCGAAACACGCGGCACGTGCCCGGTATGTGTGGAGATGGTAGACGCCCAGGTCGTCGAGGAAGAGGGCAAGATCTACCTCGAGAAGAACTGCCCCGAGCACGGCCGTAACCGGATGGTG
The DNA here is from genome assembly GCA_964504165.1 of uncultured Rickettsiales bacterium. GTDB lineage: Bacteria > Myxococcota_A > UBA796 > UBA9615 > CAYRNR01 > CAZDDH01. The sequence goes on from CAZDDH010000045.1 coordinate 11,329, forward strand.
CTCTCCAGCCACCCCGGCTACTACCGCGACACGATGGGCTTCTACTTCGACGTGCTGCCCAACAGCATCCCCCAGCGGGATTTCATCCTGCGGCTGACATCGCGCTGCAACATGCAATGCCCCATCTGCCTGGCCAGCGCCGACGACTACCAGGAGGAGGACCTGACGCTGGCCCAGTACCGGCGCTTCCTCGATGGGCGCAAGCGCAGCAAGCTGGACCTGATGGGGGCCGAACCGACCCTCAACAAGGACCTCGCCGAGATGATCCGCTACGCCTCGGAGCGGGATCACATCACGGCGCTGCACACCAACGGCATCGAGATCCAGGACATCCAGGAGCTCCAGCGGTTGGTGGACGCCGGGATGGACGAGGTCCACCTGCAGTTCGACGGGTTCCGCGACGAGGACGACATGGTCCTGCGCGGCCAGCCGATGAGCAAGGTCCGCCAGCGCGTGCTGAGGGGGCTCGAGGAGCTGGGCGTGGCCACCGATCTGGTGGTCACCGTGCTGCGCAACCAGAACGAAGGCCAGATGGAGGCCTGCCTCGATTACGCAGCCACCCACAGCTTCGTCAAAGAGGTCTTCTACCTGGGCTGCCGGCCCCTGGGCCGGGCCGTCGCGGATTTCGGGGATGGCTTCCTGGCGCCGGACGAGACCATCGATCTGCTGGAGGAGGCCACGGCCGGCCGCATCAACCGCGACGACTTCCGCGTCTTCAACAAGCTGTACTTCTCGCTGCTGGCCATCTTCCAGGTCCGCAAGTGCTTCTACATCCACCACTACATGGTGATGCGCGGCAAGCACGGCTACGAGCCGTTGTCGCAGCACATGGATCTGCCCTACCTGGAGCCCAAGCTGGAGAAGTTCCGGCGGATGTTCAAGGGGGGATCCCGGCGCCGCGCCGCGACCTACCTGTTCACCCATTGCGCCATCGCCATCGCCCGCAAGGGCGGGTACCCGTTGTTCCTCGATGGGCTGGTCCTCAACCTGCTGCTGGCCCTGGGCATGGATCTGTCGCGTATGCGCCGCAAGATGATCCTCATCGGCTGCATCTCCGCGTGTGATCCGTGGATGTACGACGAGCAGGTGGCCGCCAACTGCGGCAAGGGGGAGATCTCCAATGATCAGGGCGTGCACGAGGCGGGGGCGCTGGCCAATGTGTCCCGCGAACGCTGGCACCTGGGCGTGATCGCCGGCAAGATCAAGGACATCGGCCGCAAGCTCTGAGAGCCGCCCGATACACCCCGTGATGGATATCGTCACCCGTCTGCTCCATTGGAAGCGGGGGGAGTCCATCGGCCCCATGCGCCTGCACCTGGTGATGACCGAGCGGTGCAACCTGCGCTGCCTGTCGTGCTTCATGGGCCAGATCAAGGCCAAGGACGCCAAGAAACACGAGGTCCCGGACCAGGTGATGCTGGAGCTGGTGCGGGATGCCGTGCGCCTGGGGGTGGAGGAGGTGTACCTGGTGGGGGGCGAGGTGTTCGTCCGCCGCCAGCTGGCGCTGGAGCTGATGGAGATCATCAAGGAGGCGGGCCTCTTCGGGGATCTGACCACCAACGGCACCCGGCTGGACTCCAAGACCGTCCAGCGCATCGTGGCGATGGGCTGGGACCGGCTGCAGATCTCATTGGACGGGCCCAACGCGGAGGTCAACGACACCCTGCGCCCACCGGACGGCACCTTCGACAAGATCACCGCCGGCCTGCGCCGCCTGCGCTGGCACAAGAAGCGCCTCGGCACGGACAAGCCCCGGGTCAGCGTCAGCACCGTGCTGAGCAACCGCAACTGGGATCACCTCACCGAGCTGGTGGACGTGGCCGCGGATCACGGCGCTGCAGAGATCACCTTCCAGTCCCTCAAGGACATGAGCGAGGTCTGCGACGACCTGCAGCTGGGGGATGACGAACGGGCCGAGCTGGATCGCCAGGTGCTGTCCGCCCAGCGACGGGCCGGCGAACGGGGGGTGCTGACCAACATCGGCAACTTCCGTCAGCAGTCCCTGGTGGACAACATCGGCGCCCTGGACGTGGTGATGCAGGAGGACGTCCAGGAGGTGGAGAACCGCTTCTTGGGCTCCCATTGCTTCGTGCCGTGGACGCAGATGGTGGTGCACGTCAACGGCCAGGTGAGCCCTTGCTGGGAGTGGAACGGCAAGGACCTGGGAAACGTCAAGGAGTCCAGCCTGGAGGAAATCTGGCTCGGCGAGGTGTTCACCCGCTGGCGGGAGAACTTCATCGAGCGCAAGGTGCCGGGATTCTGCGCCCAGTGCTGCCTGGGATTCGTCGACCACATCCGCTGGGTGCGCATGACGGCATTGCTTGCCGAGGGGGAGGACGGCGAGGCGCTGCGTATCGCCGAAGCCATCCTGGCCGACAACCCCCACCACCGGGACGCCTTGGACACCAAGGCCCGGGCCCTGTTCGCCCTGGGACGGCTCGACGACGGCGAGGCGTGGCTGCGCCTGGTCATCGGCGAGGACCGCAGCGGGCTGCTGTCGTCGTTCCTGTTGCACCTGCTCACCGACGTCAAGCGCTTCGATGCGGCGCTGGAGCTGGCCGATCAGATGGCCCGGCGCGCTGCGGCCGAGGAGGAGCCGTCCGGCGGGACGGTGGCGGCCCTGATGCGGGCAGCGCTGGGTGAACAGTCGCCGGTAGCCGTGCGGCCGGGCACCCCGGCGCTCCCCGACGAGCTACGGGACGCCGTGCTGCCGTTGCTGCAAGCCCGGGTCCGTGGGCTCTTCGGCACCGGACGGGTGGAGGACGCCCGGGGAGCGCTGACGGCGGTGCTGGCCACGGCTCACAACTCGGATCTGGAGCCGCTCATCGAGCTACTCGTCGAGGCGGATCTGCGAGAGGAGTGGCCGCTCGTCGAGGAGCTGACGACCGCCCTGCTGCCACGCCTGTCCAGCCCCTTGCGCTGCCGGCGACTGCGGGGAACGGCCCGCAGCCAGCTGGGGGACGTGGCCGGCGCCATCGAGGATCTGCACGCCTGCTTGGAGGGCCCGGACGACGACGAGCACCGGCGGGACCGGGTGCACGGCGCCCTCGCCGAGCTGCATTTCCTGCACGGGGATGCGGAGCAGGCCGCCCACCACGCGGAGCTCTCGCTGGCCATCCAACCGGGCGCCAACCACGTCCTGGAGATCCAGTGCCGGGCGCTGTTCGCCCTGGGGCGCGTCGAGGAGGTGGAGCGGTCCGTGAGGGCCTGCGTGGAGACCGCGTCCCCCCTGTGGTTCCTGGAGCAGGCCTATCTGCTGAACCTGCTGTGTGATACCGGCCGGCACGTGCTGGCCCTGGAGCTATCGGACGCCTTGTTGGCCCGGGCCCTCGAGCCGGACGTCATCGGGGGGGACCCCGTGCTCGCCGTGGCCCGCGCCGTGTCCGGGGCCGGCTCAGTGGAGCGGCTGGCCGGGCCGCTGGGCAAACGGCGGCATCCCATGTTGACCCTGATCCGCGCCCGCATGCGATCCCTCGTCGCCCTGGGGCGGGAAGAGGAGGCCTGGAGCCTGCTGGAGCGCGCCCTGGAGCGCGTCGACGAGCGGGATCTGCCGGACGCGGCCGAGCTACTGTTCGAGGTGCACCAGGTGGACGCCTGGTCGGTGGTGGAGCGGCTGGCGAGCCTGATCCTGGACCGCATGCCGGGGCAGGCCTACGCCCTGTGGGCACGCGGCGCCGCCCGGGGCCAGATGTCTCGCGGCGAGGACGCGGAGGCCGACCTGCTGGCCTGCCTGTCGGCCCCCCTATCGGCCCGGGCCGACTTCGCGGACGCCGTCCACGACACGCTGGCCGAGCTGCTCATCCGGCAAGGGCGTTACGAGGGGGCCATCGAGCATGCGGATCAGGCCCTGGCCATCCGTCCTGACAAGACCGCCAGCTTGGAGCACCGCTCCCGGGCCCTGTTCGCCCTGGGACGGGATGCCGAAGGGGAGGACTCCATCCGCCGCTGCGTGGAGCGCACCCCGGATCACCGCCTCCTGCCGCGGGCCTACCTGCTGCACCTGCTGTGCGACGCGGGGCGGTTCGAGACGGCGCTGGGGCTCGCCACCGAGATGTGCGCTCGCCTGCGCACCGCGGACGTGCTGAGGGCGGCGACCCCACTCTACGAGGATCTGGACGCCACCTTGGCGTTGCTGCGCAGCCACATCCGAGCCCTTCACGGCACCGGCGACGCGGACCGCGCCGAGGCCACTCTGAGCGAGGCCTTTGGAGCAGCCCATGTCCACAACCTGCCGCAGCTGGCGACCCTGCTCTCCGAAGGGATCTTGCGCCAGCGCTGGTCCCAGGTCATCGAGGCGGCAGACGCCATCTTGGAGCGCGCTCCCGAGCTGCCCTACGCCCTGTGGGCACGGGGGACTGCGCGCCTGAACGAGGGTTCCCTGGACCGGGCCGACGACGATCTGCAGCGCTGCGCCAGGCTCGTGGAGGGCCAGGGCGTCCCGTACGCCGCCGCAATCCACGACTCCCTGGCCGAACTGAGCCTGGAGCGTGACGCTGCCGCGGATGCGCTAGGCCACGCCGAGAGGGCCCTCGCGCTGGATCCGAACCGGGGTTTGAGCCTGGTGCTGCGCTCCCGGGCGCTGATGGCCCTGGGCCGGGTGGAGGAAGCCGAAGCGGCCATCCGACGCTGCGTGGAGGCGGCACCCGCTGCCGAGTCCCTGCACATGTCCTACCAGCTGGTGCTACTGGCCGAGGCAGCCCGGTTTTCCGCGGCTCACGAGCTGGCCCAACAGATGCTGCGGCGGGCCACCTCGGGTTCGGTCCCGGCGGGGGCCGCCGCCATCGCCGCGGCCGCCCTGGGCGAGGAGCCGGCGCCGGGAACAGTGCGGCTGGCCGGGCTACGTGGCCCGCTGGTGACCCTGGTGCGCGCGGAGGTGATGGCTCTGGACGGGCTGGGCCGCCGGGCCGAGGGGCACGCCCTGCTGGAGCGCGTGCTCGACCTCCTGGATGGAGCCGATCTGGCCGAGGGGGCCCAGCTGCTGTTCGAGGTACACCGGCAGGGGGCCTGGGCGGAGACGGCGCGCTTGGCCGAGGCCGTGCTGCGACGGGAGCCGGGTCAGGCCCACGCCCGCTGGCTGCGCGGCGCCGCCCTGGGCAAGCTGGGCCGGGCCGACGAGGCCATCGCCGACCTGGAGGCTTGCCTCGAGGCGCCGGGGAACACGCTGAGGGGCCTCTCCGGCGCGATCCACGACAGCCTGGCCGAGCTGCTGCTGCAGCAAGGGCAGGCGGAGCCGGCACTGGATCACGCCCGGCAAGCACTGGAACTGGAGCCGGGCAAGGCCCAGAGCCTGGAGCTGCTGGCCCGGGCCCTGTTCGCCATGGGCCAGGCCGACGAGGCGGAGCTGGCCATCCGCGACAGCGTGGAGCGGGCGCCGTCTTCTTGGTTCCTGCAGCAGTCCTACCTGCTGGGTTTGTTGTGCGATGTGGGGCGCCACGGGGCGGCGCTGGGACTCTCCGACGCCATGCTCCAGCGTATCGAGCGTGAGGGATCGCCGGGCGCACCCCTGCTGGGGCTGGTGGAGGCGATCGCCCCGGACGCGACGCCGGCGGAGCTCACGGGCTCGCTGGGCAAGGCACTGGAGCCGGTGCTGGACCTGCTGCGCAGCCGGATCCGCGCTCTGCAGGGCCTGCAGCGGGGATTGGACGCCCAGCGTTTGCTGGAGACCGTGCTGGCGATCATCGCCCCCAGCGACCTGCCGGCCGCCACCCGGCTGATCTACGAGGTCCACCGCCACCAACGGTGGGAGGCCGTGGTGACGCTGGCCAGCCTGGCCCTGGAGCGGGCACCGCGCGACGTCTACGGCCACTGGGTCCGTGGGGCCGCCCGGGGCAAGCTGGGCACCGCCGAGGACGCGGTGAAGGATCTGCAGGCCTGTCTGGAGCTGGATCCGGCTGGGAACAGCGGGCCGCTGGACGCGGTGCACGACACTCTTGCCGAGATCTACCTGGACCAGGGGTCCTACCGCCAGGCGATCGACCACGCGGATCTGGCCCTGGAGGTCCGCCCCGAAAAGGTCCAGAGCCAGGAGCTGAAAGCCCGGGCCCTGTTCGCCTTGGGCCAGGTCTCCGACGGCGAGGCGTTGGTACGCCGCTGCGTGTCCGGTGCTCCGGCCGGGCGGGAGCTGGAGCCGGCCTTCCTGATGCACCTGCTGGGGGACGCGGGGCAGCACCGCATCGCCCTGGAGCTCACCGAGCAACTCCTGGAACGGATCGCCAAGGCGCCAGGTGGCGCCGGCCCCGTGGCGGCCAGCGTGGCGGCTGCAGTCCTCCACGGGACCGGGGTGGACCGGCGCGTCCCGCTGGGCCCGCCCCGGGAGCCGGTGCTAGCCCTCCTGCGTAGCCGGGTCCGGGGCCAGTTCGCCACCGGCCGGGGAGAGGACGGCGTGGCGACCCTCGAACGGGCCCTGGCTGCCCTCGCAGACGAGGATCTGCCGCCCTTCGCGCCCCTGCTGTTCGAGGCCCACCGCTGCCAAGCCTGGGCCGGCGTGGTCCGTCTCACATCGGCCCTTCTGGGCCGCCTCCCCGGCCACCCCTATTCCCTGTGGTTGCGCGGCGCAGCCCGGGCCAAGCTGGGGGAGATGGAGTCGGCCATCGTCGATCTGCACCGCTGCTTGGACCTGGGCAAGACGGCGGACGTCTCCGAGAGCTCCATCCACGACTCCCTGGCCGAGATCCACCTGGCCCAGGGGGAATACGAGGCGGCCATCCAGCACGCCGAACACGCGCTGGCCCTGCAGCCGGGGCAGTCCCGGGCCATGCAGCTCATCGCCCAGAGCATGGAGTACAAGGCCCGCGCCTTGTTCGCCCTGGGGCGCGCCGACGAGGCGGAGCAAGCTATCGAGGCGTGCCTGGCCGCCGCGCCGGACGACGGCTTCTTGCTCCAGGTCTACCTCATCGATCTGCTCAGCGACGCGGGGCGCCATCGCTCCGCGCTGGCGCTGTCCGACGCCATGCTGGCGCGGGTCCTCGGCTCGGACGTGGCTGCCTACCGGCCCGTGCAGGAACTGGCCCAGGCGGTGAGCGCGGCGCCGGAGAGCATGCCGGTCCGTCGCCGTGCCGGGTCGCTGGGCAAGCTGCGGGACCCGGCCATGGCCCTGGTGCGCGCACGGGTCCGCGCCCTGTTCGCCCTGGGGCAGCACGCCGAGGGGCGGCATGCCTTGCTGGGGGTCCTGCAGCAGGCAGCCCGACCGGATCTGAAGCGCGCCTCGGATCTGGTCTTCGAGCCCCACCAGCAAGGCCAATGGGCCATCGCCGAGGCGCTGGCCAGCGTCGTCCTGGAGCGGCTGGACAGCCAGCCGTTCTGCCTGTGGGTCCGGGGGGCCTCGAGGGTGAAGCTGGGCCGGCACGACGAAGCCATCACCGATCTGCAGGCCTGCTTGCAAACGGAGCCGGAGGCACGCGCCGGCTTCGAGGACGCGGTCCACGACACCCTCGCTGAGCTGCTGGCCCAGCGGGGAGAACACGAGCGAGCCGTGGCCCACGCGCGCAAGGCCCTGGCGATCCGGCCGGGCAAATCCGAGAGCATGGAGATCCTGGCCCGGTCGCTGTTCGCCCTCGGCCGGATCGGCGAAGCAGAGCGCTCCATCGCCGACTGCGTGAGTAGCGCACCGCCGGGCTCCTATTTGCGCCAGGCGTTCCTGCTCAACCTCCTGGGGGACGCCTCCCGCCACGCCACCGCCCTGGAGCTGGCCGACGGCATGCTCCAGCGATGCGCCAGCGGTACGGTACCGGGGGCGGGGGTCCAGGAGCTGGCCCGCGCGGCGCTGGGAGAATCACGTCCAAGGCACCAGCGGCCTCTCGGCGAGACCGAGGCGGCGCTACTGGCCCTGGCGCGGGCACGCCTCCGTGCGCTGTTTGCCCTGGGCTCGGATTCCCTCGCCCTCGAGGGGCTCTCCGCCGTCCTGGCCACGGTCCCCACCCCCTCCGTGGATGCGGCCTCGCGCCTGCTGATGCTGGCCCACGAGCAGGAACACTGGGCGGCTGTGGTGACGCTGGCGACCCAGCTGCTGGACCACCAACTGGCCGCCTATGCCCTCTGGATACGCGGTGCCGCCCTCGGCAAGCTCGGCCAGCTGGCCGAGGGGATCGACGACCTGCGGGCCTGCCTGGAGATGCCCCACGAAGCCCACGCCGAGCTCAACGACGCGGTCCACGACTCCCTGGCCGAACTGCTGCTGGAGCAAGGGGACTATCGCCGGGCGCTGGAGAGCTCTGAGCGGGCCCTGGCGCTGGATCCCCACCGGGTGCTCAGCATGGAGCTCAAGGTCCGGGCGCTGTTCGCCCTCGGCGAGGTGGAGCTGGGTGAACGCTCCATCGAGGCCTTTGTGGACGCAGCCCCCCCCAGCTGGCTGCTGCGCCCGGCCCACCTGCTGGCGTCCCTCAACGACGAGGGCCGTCACAGCGCCGCGCTGGCCATCAGCGACCGCATGCTGCGCGGTGCACGGCGGGCCGACGAGGCAGACCCGGCCCTCGCGGCGATGGCCTCGGTGGCGACCGCGCCCCACCGAAAACGCCCTCCCCGGCCCCAGGAGCGGCCCCTGGGCCCCCATCAGTCCCCCTTCCTGACGCTAATCCGCAACCGGGTCGTGGCCCAGTACGGCCTGGGCCGGGCCAGGGCCGCCGGCCAGCTCATCGGACGGGTGCTGCACGCCCTCCATTCCCAGGATCTGCCCCCGGCCGCGGCGCTGCTGTACGAGGTGCATCGCCACGGGCAGACGCGGGACGCCATACGCCTGGCCAGCGTCAGCCTGGAACGCGCCGCCCACCAGCCGTACGCCCTTTGGATCCGCGGGGCCGCCCACGGCAAGCTGGGCCAGGACGCCGAGGCCACGCGGGATCTGACCGCCTGCCTCGACGTGGGCAACGACGAGCCGCTGGATTTCGCGGACGCCATCCACGACACCCTGGCCGAACAGGCCCTGGAGCGGGGCGACTACGGCGACGCGCTGGGCCACGCCGAGCAAGCCCTGTCCCTGCGGCCGGGCAAGACCCAGAGCATGGTCATCCGCGCCCGGGCCCTGCTGGCCATGGGGGCGGTGCCGCGGGCCGAGCGATCCATCCGCGACTGCATCGATTCGTGTGCGGCGGCCGACGTGCTCGGGACCGCACCCTTGCTGGAGATGCTCTGCGATGCCCACCGCCCGGCCACCGCCCTGTCCCTCTCACGGCAGGTGCTGGAGCGGAAGGACCTGGGTGGGCACAACGCCGCTGTGCTCCACATCGCGCGCGTATCCCTGGCTTCGGACGCCAAGCCCATCGGTGCGGGCTGGCGTGCCCCCTCCCTGGGCTCCCAGCGGGGGCTGATGGTGGCCCTCATCCGCAGCCGGCTCCGCGCCCTGTACCGCCTGGGCCGCCATGACGACGGCGACGCGCTGCTGGCCACCGTCCTCGCCGCCGTCGCTGCCGTGGACCTCACCGACGCCTCATCCCTTCTCCGGGAGCCCTACGCGGCGGGCCGCTGGGCGGCAGCCCGCCGTCAGGCCGCGGCCGCCCTGGGACGCCGGCCGGAGCTGGCCTTTGCCCTGTGGGTCCGGGGCGCCGCCGGGGTCAAGTTGGGCCAGCTCGATGAGGCTGCGGGCGACCTGGCAGCTTGTCTAGAGACCCCGACGGAGGCCCACGTCGCGTTCGAGGACGCCATCCACGACACCCTGGCCGAGCTGGCCCTGGAGCGCGGAGATCACGCGGCCGCACTCCGGCACGCCGACCGGGCGCTGGCCCTGGCGCCGGACAAGACCCAGAGCCAGGCGCTGCGTGGTCGAGCCCTGCTGGCCAGTGGCGCCACGGCCCGGGCCGAGCGCCTGATCCGCACCTGTGTGACCTCGGCGTCGGCCGCCGACGCGCTGGGCACGGCGTCCCTGCTGGAGATGTTGTGCGACGCCGACCGCCCGGCCACGGTCCTGGAGCTCTCCCAGTTGCTGCTGGAGAGGGACGACCTGGGCAGCGGTCATCCGGCAGTAGCGCACGTCGGGAGGGCCGCCCAGGGGGCCGCGCCAAGACAAGGAAGGCAGCGGGGCCGCAAGCCCTCCCTGGGATCCCACCGGGGATCGATGATGGCCCTCGTCCGCTGCCGCATCCGCGCCCTGTACCGGCTGGAGCGTCACGACGAAGGGGACGCCCTGCTGGCCGCCGTCGCCGCCGCCGTCGCCCCGGTGGATCTCACCGACGCCGCCTCCCTGCTGCAGGAGCCCCATGCCGCAGGGCGCTGGGCCGTGGCCCGCAAGCACGCCGGCGCCATGCTGCGCCGCCGCCCAGGGCTGGCCTTCGCCCTGTGGATCCGCGGTGCAGCCCAGGCCAAGCTCGGCCAGCTGAACGCCGCCGCCCGGGATCTGTCTGCCTGCCTGGGCACCCCGGCGGAGGCCCACGCCGGTTTCGAGGACGCCATCCACGACACTCTGGCCGAGCTGGCCATCGCCAACGGCTCGTTCCAGGACGCCATCGGCCACGCCAGGCGGGCGCTGGCCATCCGCCCCGACAGGGTCCAGACCATGGAACTGATGGCCCGGGCGCTGTTCGCTCTGGACCGCATCGACGAGGCGGAGAGGGCCATCGAAGGGTTCATCGAGGCGGCGCCACCGGGCTGGGTGCTGATGCAGTCCTACCTGCTCAACCTGTTGTGCGACCAGGGCCGCCACGCCCAGGCACTCCAGCTGGCCGAGCGCATGCTTCGGCGGGCCCGGGAGACGGATGACCCGGGCCTCACCACCCTGGCGCATGCGGCCATGGGCGGACGGACCGGTTCAGGAGCCGGAGCGGGTGCCAGCGGAACCGCGCTCGGGGGCCGGCGGGATCCCATGCTCTCCCTGGCCCGCAGCCGCGTCCGCGCCCTGTACGCCCTGGATCGCCGGCAGAAGGCCCGCAATGCCCTGCGCTCCACCCTGCGGGTGGTGAGCGACGGGGATCTGGGCGCCGCCGTCGACCTGCTCTTCGAGGCCCATCGTGCCGGCGACTCCGGCGCGACGATCTCCGTGGCCAGCGAGGCCCTGGTACGGCAGCCAGGGCTGGCGTTTTGCCTGTGGGTCCGGGGCGCTGCCCTGGGCAAACAGGGGAACAAGCCGGCAGCGCTCGACGATCTGAAGGCCTGCCTGCGCCGTCCAGCAGCTGCCCGTCAGGGCTTCGACGACGCCGTTCACGACAGCATCGCCGAGGTCTATCTGGCCCTGGGCGACCGCGAGCGGGCAGCCCACCACGCCGGCAAGGCGCTGGCCATCAAACCGGGCAAACCCGAGAGTCTGGCGACCCTCGCCGCCTGCAAACGCTGACCCCAGGAGTGTCCATATTCTGGACACCAAGCCCTCCCCTTGTTCATTTTCTGTACAGAAACTGCGTTCCGAGAATCCGTCGGCGAACACAACCTACTGTAATTACTGAGTTAACCGAAAAAACCCAAAATGGCCCAATTGTTGCAATTTCCTTAGATGTTGGCGTTCGGGGGAACGTAATGAGGGAAGGAGAGGGACATGCTAACTCGTGAGGAAGCCAAGCCGTCGAAGGATCGGAGACGCTACAAGCGGGTCTTCTTGACCACCGCCATCGATCTGGAGTCCGACCTCACCAGGTATTCCGGCTATACCCGGGACATCAGTGAGGGCGGCGTCTTCGTGGTGACCGATCGTCCGTTCCAGGAGGGAGATCCGCTGGATCTCAAACTCAGCGGCAAGAACGGGGATGTATTGGGCATCCGATGCCGCGTGGCCTGGGTCCAGAAACAGCGCAGGAACGGCAAGATGGTCAACACGGGCGTCGGGCTCCAGTTCACCCGCATCCCGATGAGAGCCCAGGCGGCCATCGCCCGGTTCATCGAGACCGGGGACGCGAGTTCGCTGCTGTTCCACACCGAAGAAGACACGGGCCTCGAAGCCGTCGAAGAGGAGGACGGGGACATCGAACCCGTCGACCATCTGCTGGAGATGGTCTCTCCCTGATCCCGGGTGTACTGGCAAAAGAGTTGTGGCCAGTGGAGCTGGGCAGCTCAGATCCGCCCACTGTTCACATTCTGTACAATCCCGGCCCCTGGCTCAAGACGCTACAGGAGGTAACCCATTGTAATCTCTAAAGTTTTTTCCAAACTTCCCATGGCCTGATTATTGCAGCTTGTTGAATATCGAACCCAGGGACATGTTGGAAGGGACGAGACATGCCAACCAAAAAAAGGATGCCCTCGCATCCATCGAGAATCGTCGCTTCCACAAACGGGCCATCTTGACCACCGCCATCGACCTGGAGTCCGATTTCCCAAAATGCTCCGGCTACACCCGCGACATCAGCGAGGGCGGCGTCTTCGTGGTGACGGACCGGCCTTTCCAGTTGGGAGATCCGCTGGCTCTCAAGCTGAACGTCATATGCGGTGAGGTGATGGAGATCCGCTGCCGCGTGGCCTGGGTGCAGCATCACACCGAGAACGGCAAACAGATCAACACAGGGGTCGGCCTCCAGTTCGTTCGCCTCCCCGAGAAGGCGCGGGAAGCCATCGTGCACTTCGTCGAGACCGGGGACGCCAGCACCCTGATGTTCCACACCGATGAGGATTCGGGATTCATCTCCACCTTGGATAGCGAATCGGACCTGGAGCTCTCCGACGACCGGTTCGAGATGGTGCCTATCTAGCCTTCGCCAGGGACCGACTCCCAACACAGACGATCCGTCTGCTATCTTGCCAGCCCACAACCACCTCATCAGGAGGCACGCATGTGCGGCGTGGTCGGCATCGTTTACGGCGAACTGAACAAGCAGCTGGGCATCGAATCCTCGGCCCTGCTCAAGAAGCTCGAATACCGCGGCTACGACTCCACAGGTGGGGTGTTCTTCGAGCCGGACGGTAAGGTCACCCTCAAGAAGAAGGTCGGGGCGCCGTCCAAGGTCGTGCGCCAGCTGGAGATGGAGCGCAACCGGGGCCACAAGTTCATCGGCCAGGTGCGCTGGGCCACCTATGGGGCGGTCACCGACGTCAACGCCCAGCCCCACGAGATGTCCTGCCTGCACCACATCGTCGGCGCCCACAACGGCAACATCTCCAACACGGACAACCTCAAGGAGTTCCTCGCCGACCACGGCCACAACGTGCGTTCGGACAACGACGGCGAGATGCTGGTCCACGAGGTGGAGCACTACTACGACAACATCGTGCGCCGCAGCCCGCCCAAGGACGAGGCAGCCCGTATCCGCGCCACGATCCAGGCCATCCGCAGGGCCGAGCGCAAGGTCGAAGGCTCCTACGCCGCCTGCGTCGCCTTCCCCGATCTGCCGGGCATCTTCGCCATCAAGTCCGGCTCGTCCCTCTACGCCGGCAAGGGCAGCGACGCCAACGGCGACTTCATCGTCGTGTCCTCCGACCTCACCTCGGTGCTGTCCAAGACCCGCTTCCTGATCCCCCTGGCCGAGGGGGAGGGCCTGTACTTCACCCACGACGACTACAAGGTCTTCTCCCTGGCGGGCCACACCGAGCACAAGCCCCGCCTGCGCCGATCCCGCCTCAACGTCGCCGACATCTCCCTGCAGAGCCGCTACCGCTACTTCATGCACCAGGAGATCTACACCGCGTCGGAGAACGTCGAACGCATCCTTCAGTACTACTTTGCCGAGGAGCACGAGAAGGCCCTCTTCGCCGTCTTCGAGAAGGACCGCAAGCGGTGCAAGGAGATCATCTTCGAGCTGCTCAAGCTGTACGACATCTTCGACACCGCCGGCCTGGCCAAGAGCCTCCAGACGCTGCTGGCCCGCAAGGATTTCAAGGCCCTGATGAAGGACGCTGAGGCCGCCGGCGTCTCCTGGCCCGCGGCCCATCGGCACCAGGCCTACCGCTCGGACGAGGCCCAGCTGCTCACCGAGCTCTTCGAGCTGGATCGCAGCTTGTACAAGCCCCTGTGGCTGCTGGACGAGGTGGTGATCTGGAAGAAGAAGCGCAAGGTCACCTACTTCCGCGACGAACTCTCCAGCCTGATCAAGAAGAGCGGCGAGAGCGGCGGCCGGGTGTTCGCCATCGGCGCCGGCACCTCCCACAACGCCTCACTGGTGGGGGCCTACCTGTTCAACAACATCGCCAACCTGGCCATCTTGCCGGTGAACCCAGGCATGTTCCGCTCCATGTACATCAACGCCCTGACCGAGCACGACGTCCTCATCGGTGTCACCCAGTCGGGGGAGACCAAGGACCTGCTGGACATCTACAACGACGTGCGCGTCACCTACGGCAATAAGGTGCGCCTGATCTCCCTGGTGAACAACGAGCTGTCCACCATCCCGCAGGAAAAATCGGACTTCTTCCTGCCCATCCTGTGCGGCCCGGAGATCGCCGTCGCGGCCACCAAATCCTTCATCAGCCAGGTCACCCTGTTCCACCTGCTGGCCTGCATGAACGTGATGAAACCCGAGCAGGTGCAGACCCAGATCTCCCGTGTGCGCACGGTCATCGACTTCACCCTGCGGGCCGTGGAGGACGATATCTCCGAGGTGGCGCTGAAGTTGTTCCTCAAGCCATCCATGCACATCCTGGGCACCTCCATGATCGGGCTGGCCAAGGAGGGGGCGCTGAAGATCCGCGAGGTGGTGCTCAACCACACCGAGGGCTACGACTCCGCCGAGTTCAAGCACGGCCCCAACACCATCTTGGGCAAGAACACCATCTTCTCGCTGACGGAGATGCAGCACCTGCTGGAGGACGCCTTCGAGTTCTTCGGCGAGATGTGCGCTCGCAAATTCAGCGACGACGACGAGGACACGGAGCTGCTGGAGACGCAGCTGGCCATGCTCAAGGACGTCGGCTTCAGCGAGCTAGCGCTGGAAGCCAAGCCGGGCCAGACCGGTGAATTCTGGTCCGTCCAGCAGACCTACGAGTCCTACAAGGGCAAGATCGACCTGGAGAATTACTTCTCCAACTACCCGCTGATCTTCTTCTGCCCCCCCGACGAGCGGGACCGCAAGATCACCATCACCCAGATCCACACCCACAAGATCCGCGGCGCCGACGTCATCCTCATCGCCCGCGACGACGACGACCTGCGCCGATCGGTGGAGGGCAAACCCGCCGAGGTCCACGACTACTACGCCAAGTACATCCGCGTCCCCAAGATGTACGGCAAGAACATGTTCGTCTACCAGGCATCGGTGGTGCTGCAGCTGCTGGCGTTCAAGATGTCGCTGGACAAGATGAAGTACCTCAACCGCCACCACGTGGAGAATCACGGGGTGCATCCGGATGTGCCCAAGAACGTGTCCAAATCGATCACCGTGGACTAGAACGGGGCCTCCTTTGGAGGGGGTTCACCGATGGGGTTGGTCGGATGGGTGGTCGCCGTAGGCGCGCTGGCTACCGGCGCTTCCTTCCGGTCGGGCATCAAGATCCTGATCGTGACCATCTTCGTCGCCGGCGCGGGCCTGATCGCGATGGCCAAGATGCTGATATCGCATCGCAGCCTCAAGGCCAAGCTCAAGGCCGCCCGGCGCGCCCGCCGTGATTTAAAAAAGGGCTAACTCGCACCGGTGATATCCTCCCTATCGAGGGAGATCTCATGACGCCACGAATTGCCGCTGTGACCGCGCTGTATGTGTGCCTGATGCTGGGCTGTGACGGCCCACCGGACGACAACGATGGAGTGCATCCGGGAGGCGCGGACGCCGATGGCGACGGCTACCGCAGCGACGTCGACTGCGACGATCAGGACGCCTTCACCAATCCGGACGGCACCGAGGTGGTGTGCGACGGCAAGGACAACGACTGCGACGAAACCACCCTCGACGGCCTGGTCGAGACCCTGCAAGAGATGGTGGACCTCGCCCAGCCCGGGGACACGATCACCCTGTGCGAGACGGGCTACCACTACCCTACCGTGGTGAACAAGCCGTTGACCATCCAGGGGGCCGGGCGGGATCGCACGCTCCTGGAGAGCACGGTCACGGCGCTGATGATCCAGGAGACCGAACAGGTGACCGTGGCCGACCTGACGGTGCGAGGATCCCTCGAGGCGATCATCGTCAACGATGCCGAGGATGTCGTCCTGCAATCCGTGACGTTGGAGGGGAGCGAGCGCTCCGGCTTGTTCTGTGCGGGTGGCTCGGTTGTGGTGACGGATCTGGAGGCCAGCGGCCACCTCGGCGTGGCCATCCACGGCGCCGGCTGCGACCTGACCGTATCGGGCGCCATCATCACGGACTCGGCCTCGGGCATCCTCGTCGAGGGTGCCGGCAGTGTGGACGGGGGAGCGCGGATCACCGGCGTGGTGATGGACGGGGTGACCGACGAGGGCATCTTCGTGTTCCACGCGGACGCGGAGGTGACCTCCAACACCATCATCGCCGACCCGGAAGCCAGCGATTCCATCGGCATCGCCGTGGAGTTCGACGACGGCGTGTTCGTGGTGGAGGGCAACACCATCGAGGGGGTGGACGGCCACTCGATCCACATCCAGGCCGGCGATCCCGAGCCCCAGGGGGGCACTGCGACGGTGCGCAACAACACGGTGACCGACGGTGTGGGCTACGGGATCCTGGTCAATAACCTGGATCAGGCCACGGTCAGCGGCAACCACGTCGCCGGGCTACGCTGGGGTGGCGACCAGCAGAATCCGGGCAGCTATGGCGATGGGTACGGCCTCGGGTTGCGGGACATCGACGACCTCACCTTGGAGGGTAACGTCGTCGAGGACGTGGACGTCATCGGGCTGTACGTCCTCCGCTCCAGCTTCACCTCCACGGACGACGAACTGAGCCAGACCCATCTGTGGGGTGCCGTCGTGCAGGAAAGCGACGGCACCGTGACCCGCCTCTCCGTCCACGATTCGTCCATCTATGGGTTGTTCGCCCACGGATCGGAGGTCGAAATCGACCAGTGCCAGTTCAGCGACATCGTCGCCGCCCTCGAGCCCGCCAGCTGGGGCGACCCCACCGCTGCCGTGTACGGCGGCATCGGCCTATTCATCGAGGAATCGCAGGCCTACGTCCACGACACCACGTTCACCACCCTGGAGGATCGGGGCATTTACACGACCGGCTCGCAAACGACGGTGGAGGGCAACGAGTTCACCGGAATCTTCTCGGCGGTCTTCGTGTCCGGCAGCACGGCGGACGGCCACACCTGCACCGTCGCCGACAACACCTTTGGCGACCACGAGTGGAACGCCATCTACGCCGCCTACACCGACGCCACCATCTCGGGGAACACCTTCGGCGGCCCGGGCTCCGGTTTCTACGGCATGGCCTTCCACGGCACGGTCCACAACAACCGCTTCGAGGTTCCGGACGTCGCCGTCACCATGTACAGCTTCGACGCGGCAGAAATGGACGGGCCGGGCACGTTCACCGGCAACGAGTTCGTCGGCAACGACTTCGGACTCCAGACCCAGTTCTTCGCCGGTGAATTGGTCATCCACGACAACCTGTTCGACGGTGTACGCGCGCCTATCTACCTTGGGGATTCTTCCCCCGGCGACGAACGGGCCGTCGTGGAGGCCAACACCTTCACCGACAGCGTGGAGTCAGCCATCGCCGTGTACGGCTTCAGCGAAGTGGCCATCGTGGGGGCCAACACCGTTGCCGGCGGCCAGTCCGGGCCGGCGGTGGTGCTCGAAGACGTCGCGCAGGTGCTGGTGGAGGGGCTGACCGTGGAGACGAACGCCTCGGACGGCATCTACCTCACCGGCACCCTGGCCGGGGACATCGTCGGCAACACCATCGTCGACAACGCCGGCTACGGCATCACCTGCGATTCAGCCCAGGTCACGCTGGATTCGTGCGCCAACTGGCAGCAGGGCAACGGGGCGGGGGATTTTGGAGAGTCGGGTGGCTGCGTGCTGGGGTGCACGGTCTACTGATACAAGGTCTCGAACCCCTCCGAATACCCGAACCCAGCCCCCACCTGGGCCTGGACCGACCAGGTGATCTCCCCTTGCGAATCCAGCTCGTCCAGTCGGCCAGCCAGGGACCACACCGCCAGGATGTTGCCGTTCCAAAGGCGATCCACCCCCCCCATGGCGTAGTTGAAGTAACAGGGTTCCAGGAGATAACGCCAGGTCCGCGTCGCCTCCATGTTGGCCACATCGAGCTCCACCCCCCACAGCTGGGAGCACTCCTCCTGGGCCGTATCGTTGATGAACACCAGCAGGTTGTCCCCCAGCAGATCGGTGTCGTGGGCGCGCCAATGGGGCATGTTCTGGTCGTCGTAGGCGAGGGTGCTGCCGTCACCGCCCAGGATCCACAGCAGATCCCCGCTGGAGCGGTCGATGAGGGCGAAGGCCCCCAGCTGGGCGAAGCTGATCAGGTAGGCGTCCTCCGCCTCGATGTAGTCGATGGCGTTGGCGTGGGCGATGGAGTCGCCGTCGGCGTAGTCCGTCGGATCCGGATCCAGCCCGAAGGCAGCCAGGTGCTCGTCCAGGTGCCAGACCTCCGTGCGGGATCCGTCCGGGGCGATCTCCACGATGATATCCAGCAGCACGGTGATGTCGCCCAGGGGCTGGAAGTCGCTCCCCAGGTAAGCGTAGCCACCCTCGGGAAGCTCGGTGAAATCGTGGTGCAGGGTGGGGGCCTCGAAGACGTGGATCTCGTGGCCCTCCCAGTCCACCCGGTAGATGCCCCAGAAGTCCTCCTCGCTCTCCTTGGCCGGCCCGGCGTTGAACACCACCGCGCCGCCGTCGAGAGACCGGCGGGCCCGCATCGGCACCATGCCTTCTGGCACCATCCGGTGCCACACGTAACGGGCCCCGGCGTCCAGCACCGCCACGCCGGACTGGGCCCCCTCGCCGTCACCGGCCATGATCGGCACCACTACATATCCGTCGCTGCGAGCCCCGGGCCCCGGCTCGACGGTCAGGGAGGGCAGGGCCGCGGCGACCCCCTCGGTGGTGATGACCCGGTCCCCTCCCCGGTGCTCGGCCTCGCCGTCGTCCGCCACCACGGCAAAGTGGATCTCGGTCAACGGTGGGTTGCCCAGCAACACGGAGCGGTGGTCCTTGGAGGGCTCGCTCTCCCACGGGGAGGTCAGGCCGTACTCGTCGCTCTCGCCGAACTCCACCCGGCCCACGACCGCCTCTGTGGTGGTCCATTCCACCACGATCACCGTGGGCATCTCCGCGGCGATGCTCGCCTCCACCGAGCTGATCAACGGATCGTCCTCCACGGTGGTGTCGTCGTCGTCGTTGGAGCTCCAGTCATCCGGTTCGCTGGGGCAGCCGAGGACCGTCGCGGCGAGCAAGATCAGCGCCATCGAGGCGCCCCCGAGTCGTATCGAAGCGTGGGTTCTCATGCCTCGATCCTAACCTCTATTCGAACGGCTGGATACCTTGCCGGGCGGGCAACGGGCGCGGCCGAACCCTCGACGGCAGAGCCCTGCGCACGTATCGTGAGGATTGGAGTCGGGCCAACCCCATGAACCGCATCTCACCGAGAATCGTCCTGGCGGGGACGACGGTTGTTGTCGCGCTGCTCCTCACCGGCTGTACGGGAGAGGATGAGCCGCCGGGCTGCGACGACTGCGCCCTCACCGACGCCCACAACTTCAGCTACACCAGCGAGCTGGACGTGGCCACCGCCCCGCTCATGGAGGCCGCGGACGGCGAGGTGGAGTGGGGCTCGCTGACCACCGACATCCGCGGCCGCGCGCTGGATCCAGCCACCGGCGTGGACGAGGCGCTGCTGCTGCTGTTCCACCAGCTGTCGGCCGAAGAGGTGATGGACGCTGTCGCCACCGACACGCTGGCCCAGGAGGAGCTCTCCGCCTACTTCATCTGCGAACCGGACGACTCCAGCTGCCAGCTCAGCGAGTTCTGCCTGTTCATGACCTGCCTCGATCCCCCGGACTACTTCACCGCCGATCGGGGGACGTGGATGGTGATGCTCAGCTCCACCGATGAGCAGGGGGGGCTGTCCATGCTGTTCGTGGAGCCGGACGCCGGCAGTACGGCCACCACCGCCTCCATCGACGATGATTCCGCCGCCCTCCTGCTGGACGCCGACCTGAGTTCGGCGGAGCCGCTGCAGATACTGGACGGGCCGGAGATCGTCGTGGACTGGAGCGGCCTGACACGCAACGGCCTGGGCAACGGCCTGGCCCTTCACCAGATCGACGGCCTGGAGGTGGCGAGCTACGACCTGACCGCCGAGGAACTGCAAGACCAGTTCCTGCTGCTGGACGATCTGCCCTCGCAGCGCTGGACGATGGACGTGGAAGGGACGGCCACCGCCGACCTCTCCGAGCTAGCCGGGGATTCCCCCTTCGGGGGTATCGACGAGGACCACCTGTGGCTGCTGGCGCTGCGTTGCAGCACCTGCCTCAATCCGATTCCGCCGTTCCTGACGGTGCTGGAGTAACCAACCTCGGGAGGACCTGACGATGGGGTGGGAAGACGCGCTTGCCGAAGACGATGGACTCCAGGGCGACAATCCGTACGAGACCGGGACCACCGATTTTCAGGACGAGCTGCTGGCCGAAGTCGCCGCGGGTAGGGGCGATCGGTCGCTGCTCGAATACCAGCTCGATAGTTACCGCACCAAGGCGGCCATGGCGGGCATCGCCGCGCTGATGGGCGTGGTCGGGGTCATCTCCGGGATCGTCATGGTCGTCGCCGGGCTGATGTACGGCAAGCTCTCACTGTGGGCCGTGGTCGCGCCGGTCGGCGCGGGGGCGGGGCTCGGCTTTGGCGGCAGCGGCCTGGTCCGGAACCTCGCCGCCCGTCGAGATCTGAAGACGAAGCTGGCCCAGCTCAGACAAGAAAAAGAGTGAAGAGATCGGGCGCGGGCGGTGTGATTTGCGGCTGCGCGCAGCTCACACCTGGGGCTCGATGATCACCTTGATCGACTCGGTCGCCGCCGCCACCATCTCGAACCCCCTGGACGTCTCCGCCAGCGGCAAGCGATGGGTGATCATCCGGTCCACGTCCACCCTGCCATGGCGGATCAACGTGAGCGCCTGGGCCAGATCCGGCAAGACGGCGGCGTAGCTCTGGGTCATGGTGATGCCGCGGTTCCACAGCTCGAAGGCCGGGTAGGACAGGGTCTCGCCGGGGGTGACCAGGGCAAAGAACAAGATCGTGCCGCCCCGGGCCGCCAGGGAGAAGGCCTGTTCGTTGACCGCCGGCACCGCGGTGCAGACGATGACGCGGTCGGCCAGGCGGTCATCGTTCACGCCGCGCAGGGCCGCCTCCACGTCCTCGCTGCGCACGTCCACCGCCACGTCAGCGCCCATCTGGCGGGCAAAGGCCAGGCGCCCGGAATCGATGTCGGTGGCGACGATGGGTCCGGCCCCCTGGGCCCTGGCCAGGGCGATGTGCAGCAGGCCGGCGAGGCCGCTGCCCATCACCAGCACGGACTGGCCCGCGCCCACACCGGCGACGCGCTGGCCGCGCACCACGCAGCCCAGCGGTTCGACGAAGGTGGCCTGCTCGTAGCTGACGTCATCGGGCAGCTTGAGGGTGCCCCGGTCCACCTGCAGGGCCGGGACGCGGACATACTGGGCGAAGCCGCCGGGATCGAACTTGGTCGTGCGCAGGGTGTCGCACAGGGAGTGGAAGCCGCCCAGGCACTGGGGGCAGGTGTTACACGGCACGTGGTGGGTGGCCGTCACCCGGTCGCCGACGGTGAAGCGGGTGACCCCCTCCCCCACCTCGACGATCTGGCCGCCGATCTCGTGGCCCAGCACCAGCGGCGCCTTCTTGATGCGGTACCACTCCATCACGTCGCTGCCGCAGACCCCGCTGGCCTCGATGCGAATCACGATCTCACCGGGCCCCGCGACGGGCCGGTCCATCTCCTCAACCCGGATGTCCGAGTTGCGGTAGTACATCGCTACTTTCATGGGGCTCTCAGCCGTCGTTCTTGACGGTCTCGTAGATGTCCCAGGCCTCGTTGGGCTTGGCGTTGCCGTGGATGATGGCGCGCACCCCCTGGATCATGCCCGAGGGGCAGTCCGACTGGAAGATGTTGCGGCCCATGTCCACGCCCTTGGCGCCGGACTGAAGGGCGTTGTAGGCCATCGTCAGCGCGTCCATCTCGGGGATCTTCTTGCCGCCGGCGATGACGCAGGGCACCGGGCAGTTGCCCGCCACCTTCTCGAAGTCGTCGCAATAGTAGGTCTTGACCACGTGGGCGCCCATCTCCGCGGCGATGCGGCAGGCCAGGCCCAGGTAGCGGGCGTTGCGGCCCATGCTCTTGCCCACGGCGGTGACGGCCAGCACGGGGATGCCCAGGGCGTTGCCCTCGTCGATGAGCGACGCCATGTTCACCAGCGTCTGCTTCTCGCCCTTCTCCCCCACGAAGATGGAGATGGCCACGCCGGAGACGTTGAGGCGCACCGCGTCCTCCATCGAGACCGTCAGCTCCTCGTCGGACAGATCATCGAACAGCACCGACGTGCCGCCGGAGACCCGCAGCACGATGGGGATACGCTCGCTGCTGGGAATGCTGGAGCGCAGCACCCCGCGGGTGAGCATCAGCGTGTCGGCGTACGGCAGCAGCGGCTTGACCGTGTCGTAGGGGTGTTCGAGCCCGCTCGTGGGCCCGAGGAAGTAGCCGTGATCGACGGCCAGCATCAAGGTGCGGCCATCCTTCGGATCGAAGATGCGGTTCAGACGATTCTCGATTCCCCAGTCCATGTGATTCTCCTCCTCCGGATCATGAGGCGGCCATTATGGAAGGCCGGTGACGCAGGCGCAATGGACATTACAGGGCCCGCGCTCTTGCGCGCGCGAGCCTGGTCGGGTAATGAACCTGCCTCAAACAGTATTCAGACTGAGGTATTCACCATGCGCGCATTCGTCTTCCCCGGACAGGCATCCCAGAAGGTCGGCATGGGGGACTGGTTGATCGAACAGTTCCCCGTCGCCAAGCAGGTCTACGAGCAGGCCGACGACGAGCTGGGCTACTCCTTGAGCAAGCTCATCCTCGAGGGCCCGATGGAGAAGCTCACCGAGACGGAAGTGACCCAGCCCGCCGTGCTGACCACCTCGGTGGCCTTCGACCGCGTGCTGCGGGAGCTGGGCCACACCCCCGACGTGGTCGCCGGCCACAGCCTGGGCGAGTACTCGGCCCTGGTCAGCGCCGGGGCCCTGGACTTCGGCGAGGCGGTCCGCGCCGTGCGCGCCCGCGGCCGCTACATGCAAGAAGCAGTGCCGTTGGGCGAAGGCGCCATGTCCGCCGTCTTCCGCCTCACCGCCGAGCAGGTGGACGAGACCTGCGCCACCGTGCGCGGGGAGACGGGCGGCGAGGTCCGCGGCGCCACCTACAACGCCCCCGGCCTGATCGTCATCTCCGGCGACAAGGCCACCGTGGAGGTGGCCGGCGCCCGGCTCAAGGAGATGAAGGGCAACGTCAGCCCCATCCCCGTCTCCGCTCCCTTCCATTGCACGCTGATGAAGCCCGCCGCCGAGGCGCTGCGCGAGCGACTGGCCGGTGTGAAGATCTCCGAGCTGGCCGTGCCCTACCTGCCCAACGTGACGGCGCAGCAGGAGAAGGACCACACCCGCATCTTCGCCAACCTCATCGACCAGGTGGAGCAGCCGGTGCGCTGGGAAGAGACCGTGCGCTCCCTGATCGACATGGGCGTGGACGATTTCATGGAGGTGGGCCCGGGCAACGTGCTGTGTGGCTTCATCCGCCGCGCCGAGCGCACCCTCAAGCCGCTGCCGGTGTCCGATCCCAAGGGCCGGCATCTGTTCGAGTAGCCCCGGATGGCCTCTTGAGCGACAAGACCACCTCCTTGCTCCTGCTCTGCGGCAGCGCCGTGGGGCTGTTCCTGTACGGCACGTTCCTGCTCAGACGCATGGCCGATACCGTCCTGGACGGGTCGTCAGAGGGCCGGCCCCTCATCCTGTGGCCCTTTGCAGCCCCCCAGCTGGTGGCCCGCTATCGCAGCCTGTGGGAGGCAGCCCCCGAAGATGCCCCCTTACCCCGCTTACACCGCTCCCTGCGGTTGCATCAGGTGTTGCTCGTTGGGCTCATGCTGGCGACGATCGGTCGCCTGCTGACACAATAGACGCTCAACGAGGAACAAGCGGTTGTTGCACTTCATCCACCTCAGTGGCGCCCGGACCGGTGGCGTCGACGATATCGACACCGACGATCTGACCCTCGGGCGGGGCAACGACTGCGCCGTGCAGTTCCACCCGGAGCGGGACGGGGCGGTGAGCAAGCACCACGCCCAGATTCTGCTGGAGGGGGAGCGCTACTTGCTCAAGGACCTCTCCCGTAACGGCACCTACGTCAACGGCCGGCTGGTCAAGGAGGTGTGGCTGCGCCAGGGGGACGTCATCCGGCTGGGGGCGGACGGCCCGCAGCTCAAGGTCGATTTCAGCGGCAAGGAGGTCAAGTCGGTCCTGCGGGCCATGCGTTGGCGCCGCTGGCGGATCCTGTGGGTGCCGTTCGTGCTGCTGCTCATCGCCGGGCTGGGCTTCGGCGGCATCTATCTCAAGCGCATGTGGGGCCGCACGGTCCAGACCATCGAGGACGAGAAGGCGGTGCTGGACGACGAGATCGACGCCCTGGTGGCGGTCATCGAGGAGGAGCAAGGGGGGCTGGCCAACCTGGACGCCATCGCCGCCCGCTACGATCGGCTGGTGGGCCTGGAGACGGACGTGGAGACGGTCGCCGCCCGGCTGCAAGTGTCCCGCAAGGGGGACGACGTGCCGGTGATGGACCGCCAGGTGGACGAGGTGCTGACGGCCTTCGGCGAGCCCAACTATCGCGTGCCCAAGAGCTTCCGTGAGGCGGTGCGCGCCCGCATCGGCAGCTGGCTGGGGACCACCGAGCTCGAGGAGATCTTCTGCGCCTCGGAGACCCAGATGCTGGCCATGCGGCCGGTGATGGCCCGCTACAGCTTCCCCGAGGTGCTGGCCTTCCTGCCGTGGGTGCTCAGCGGCGGCCGGGCGGAGAGCCAGCGGGGAGACCAGGTGGGGCTGTGGGCCATCGGGCCCGAGGAGGGCCGGGAGCTGGGCCTGATCACCGAAGAGGGCGAGGACCTGCGCACGGACGCCCTGCGCTCCACCGAGGCCATCGCCGAGCAGCTCCAGCGCGACCTGCAGGAGCTCAGCACCTCGTCGGTGCTGCTGGCCACCGTGGCCCGGGACCCGGCCATCGCCGCCACGGTGGAGACGCTGCGCGAGAAGGACGATTGGACCAAGGGGCGCCGCACGGCCCGCTTCCTGTGGATGGCCCGGCTGCTGGACGAGGAGGCCCAGGAACGCATCCCGTCGCTGGTGGCCGCTGCGGTCATCGGGCGCAATCCAGACCACTACGGCCTCAACCCCGACACCTGCCGGGAACCCGACGAATCCGCGGAGATCTACCGAACTTCCGGTGAACCGGCGCCCTGAACACGACCCCCCACCTCAATCCCTTGACCTTCACGCCGACGGTGCCGAGGATAAACGCAACGGGAGGTCCTGATGAACCGACGAAAACGATTCCTGGCCGCATGTCGAGGTGAAGCCGTCGATCGCCCCCCCGTATGGATCATGCGCCAGGCCGGGCGATACCTGCCCGAGTACCTGGAATTCCGCAAGCAGTACACCTTCCAGGAGGTCTACACCAGCCCGGCCAATGCCCTCGAGGTGGCCCAGCAGCCGCTGCGGCGCTTCGATCTGGATGCGGCCATCGTGTTCAGCGACATCCTGGTGATCCCCGAGGCGATGGGGCAGCGCGTGGACTACGCCGACGGCGGCCCCGTGCTCTCCCCGCCGCTGGGCCAAGACGTGGATCCGGAAAAGCTCCCCCGCCCCGACTGCTCGACGGCGCTGGGCTTCGCCTACGAGGCGATCCGCGTGTTGCGCGAGTGGTGCGCTGACGATCGGGCCGTGCTGGGCTTTGCCGGCGCCCCCTACTCCCTGGCGGCCTACATGGTGGAGGGGGGCGGCAGCCGCCACCAGGAGGCGGTCAAGCTGCTGCTGTTCAGCGATCCCCCCCGGGCCAAGGCCCTGCTGGATCGCATCGCCGACGTGGTGGCCGACCACCTGGAGCTGCAGGTCCAGGCCGGCGCGGACGCGATCCAGCTGTTCGACACCTGGGCCGGCGCCCTCTCTCCTACCGCCTACGAGGAGTTCGCCCTGCCCGCCACGCGCAAGGTCATGGACCGGCTGGCCCCCCTGGGTGTGCCCCGCATCCTCTACATCAACGGTTCGGCGGGCATCCTGGACCAGGCCGCCACCGCCGGGGCCGACATGCTCAGCGTCGACTGGCGGATGGATATGGGCGAGGTGGTGCGGCGCCTGGGTGACACCCCGTTGCAGGGCAACCTGGACCCGATGGAGCTGTTCGGACCACCGGACCGCATCCGCCGGCGGGTGCGGGAGATCCACCGCGCCGTGGGCCGCCCCAGCGGCCACGTGTTCAACCTGGGCCACGGGATCCTGCCCGGTACGCCCATCGAGGGCGCAGCCGCGTTCGTCGATGCCGTTCACGAGCTGACGGAGTAGGACTCGCTCATGGACCCCCGAGACATTCCCCAGCACATCATCGACAAGTACGCCACCCGGGGGCCCCGCTACACCAGCTACCCCACGGCACCCCACTTCCGCACCGACTACGACCGGGAGGCCATCGAGGCCGTCTGGCGCCGGGCCCCGGCGGACGATGACGGGCTGTCGGTCTACATCCACATCCCCTACTGCCGAAAACGCTGCCTGTACTGCGGCTGCCACACCGAGGTGCTGCCCCCCGCTCAGGACGCCACGATGGCAAGCTACGTGGACCGGCTGCTGGACGAGATCCACATCGCCGCCCAGCTGCTGGCCGGCGCGGACCGGCCCCTGAGGCAGCTGGCGCTGGGGGGCGGCACCCCCACCATCTTGCCGCCGGCGCAGATGGATCGATTGCTTCACGCCGTCGAAGAGCTGGGGGTCCGCGCGGAGGACGCGGAGTTCTCCGCCGAGGTGGACCCGCGCACCGCCTCACCCGAACTCCTCGACCTGTTGCTGGAGCGGGGCTTCAATCGATTCAGCCTGGGGGTCCAGGATCTGGATCCGCAGGTCCAGCAGATCGTCGGGCGCATCCAGCCGGTGGAGCAGGTGGAGTCGGTCATCGACCATCTGCGCTCGTACCCGCGCGCGCCGGCCGTCAACATCGACCTGATCCAGGGCTTGCCGGGGCAGACCCCGGAGAGCTTCCGCCGCACCATCGACCGGGTGGTCGAGCTGGACCCGGACCGGCTGGCCCTGTTCGGCTACGCGCACGTGCCGTGGATCCGTCCCCACCAGCAGGCCCTGGAGGCCCACCCGCTGCCCAGCGCCGAGGAGCGCATCCAGCTGCTGGGCATCGCCTGGGAGCAGTTCATCGGGGCAGGGTACGAACCCATCGGCTTCGACCACTTCGCCCGCCCGGACGACGAGCTGACCGTGGCGCTACGCCAGGGCACGCTGCACCGCAATTTCATGGGCTACACCACCCGCCGCGGGCTGGACATGATCGGCCTGGGGGTCTCCTCCATCGGCGCCGTGGGCCACACCTACACCCAGGATTTCAAGGACCACGATCCCTACGACGCGGCCCTGGCGGCGGGGAAGATGCCCTGGGAACGAGCGCTGGAGCTGACGGACGAGGACCTGGTGCGCCGGGAGGTGATCCTGGACCTGTCGTGCAACCTGCGCCTGGACCTGAAGGCGTTCCGGGAACGGCACGACCTGGACCTCCGGGACCGCTTCCCCGACGAGATGGACGCGCTGGCACCGCTGCACGATGATCGGCTGTTCGAGATGACCGACCAGGAGATCCGGGTGACGCCGCTGGGCCGGTTCCTGGTGCGCAACATCTGCATGGCCTTCGACGCCTATCTGGGTGGCCAGGAGTCGGCGGGGCCCAACGTGCGGTACTCGAAGACGCTGTGATGGACGAGCCCAAACCAACATTCGACCGCGCCACGGCCGTGGTGCTGCTCAACATGGGCGGGCCCGCCTCCCTCGACCAGGTGGAGCCGTTCCTCAAGGAGCTGTTCTCCGACCCGGCGATCCTGGGCATGCCCGGCCCCCTGAGGCGGATACTCGCCGCCCGCATCGCCCGCAAGCGCGCCCCCCACTCCCGCGAGCGCTACGAGCGCTACGGGGGGATGTCGCCGCTGCTGGACAACACCCGCGCCCAGTCCGGGGCGCTGCAAGACGTGCTGGGCTGCCCCGTCCGCGAGGTGATGCGATACGGCCAGCCGGGTGCGGACGCCGTCCTGGCGGGGCTGGCCGATCTCCAGATCCACCAGCTGGTGGCCGTCAGCCTGTTCCCCCAGTACTCCACCACCACCTCCAAGACGGCGCTGGACAACCTGGCGGCAGCGGCGGCGCGCGCCAACATGAGCCTGACCACGGTGGAGTCCTACCCCACCCACGAGGGTTTCGTCCGCGCCCTGAGCGAGGCCGGCGGCGAGGCGCTCGAGGGGGTCACCGACGGTTCGTCCCGCCCGCACCTGCTGTTCGCTGCCCACGGCATCCCCCTCTCCCGCGTGCGCCGCGGGGATCCCTACCCCCGGGAGGTGGAGGCCACCTGCCAGGCCGTCGCCGGCAGCCTGGGCATCAGCGAGTCGTGGAGCCTGGCCTACCAGAGCCGCGTGGGCCCCACCCGCTGGCTCGAGCCCTCGGTGGAAGCCGAGGTGCGGCGCCTGGCTGGGGCCGGCGTGGATGGCATCGCGGTCCAACCGGTGACCTTCGCGTGCGAGAACCTCGAGACCATGGACGACCTGGATCGGGACCTGGCGCGCGAGGTCCAGGACGTGGGGATCGCTCACTTCCGGCGTGGCGCGGCCCCGGGGGTGCACCCGGCGTTCATCGATACCCTCGCCACCCTGGCCCGCGAGGCGGCCCTCTCCCAGGGCTGGTACACCGAGTGACCGAAGCCTACCGCCCCACCAAGCTGCCCACCTCCCCGGGCGTCTACATCATGAAGGACAGCTCGGGCGAGGTCCTGTACGTGGGCAAGGCCGTGAATCTCCGCAGCCGGGTCCGCAACTACTACCAGGAGGGCGGCGACGGTCGCCCCCAGATCCCGGCGCTGATGGAGCGGGTGACGGACGTGGAGGTGGTGGTCACCGGCAACGAGAAGGAGGCATTGATCCTGGAGCGCACGCTCATCGGGAAGTTCCAGCCCCGGTACAACGTGGCGCTCAAGGACGACAAGACCTGGCTCAGCATCCGGCTCAACACCAAGGAGCGCTGGCCCCGTGTCTCGCTGGTGCGCCGCTGGCGCAAGGACGGGGCGCGGTACTTCGGGCCCTACCTCAACGGCGTCCGCGCCCGGGAGGTGGAGCGCCTGCTCCGCAGGGTGTTCGGGCTGCGCAACTGCACCGATTCGTTCTTCCGCGCCCACGACCGGCGGGCCTGCATCCAGTCCAACATGGGCAACTGCTGCGCTCCTTGCGTGGGCGAACTCACCGAGGAGGAGTACGGCGAACGGGTCGGGCAGACGGTGCGGCTGCTGGAGGGGCGCAGCAAGGGGTTCGCCGCCGCGATGGAGGCGGAGATGAAGGAGGCGGCCGCGGATCTGCGCTTCGAGGAGGCCGCCGCCCTGCGGGACCGGGTGACGCTGGTGCGCAAGCTGGCCGAGCGCCAGCGGGTCCAGCGGGCCATCGAGGAGGACCGGGACGTCTACGGCCTGTATCGGGAGGGGGACGTGGCCACGGTGGCGTTGCTGCCCGTGCGCGCGGGGCGGGCTCAGGAGACCCAGGCGTTCACCTTCCAGGACATCCTCGAAGAGGACGGCGAGGTGCTGCAGAGCGTCATGCTCCAGCTCTACGGCTCGGGCCTCACGCCGGCGCCCCAGATCTTCTTGCCGCTGGCCGTGCCCGATCCGGATTCGCTGGCAGAGATCCTGGCGGAGTCGGCCGGACGCAAGGTCGGCCTGCGGGTGCCGCAGCGGGGCGACGGCCGCAAGCTCGTGGAGATGGCCACGCAGAACGCCCGGGCCCGCCAGGACGCCACCAACGACCAGCGCCAGGCCGTCGAACGGGGACTGATGGAGCTCAAGAAGCGCTTGCACTTGCCGCGCATACCCCGACGCATCGAGTGCTACGACATCAGCCACCTGGGCGGCACGGACACGGTGGCCTCGATGGTGGTGCTACAGGAGGGGCGGCCGGACAAGCGCTCGTACCGCATCTTCACCATCCGGTCCACGGACGGCCCGGACGACTACGCGGCCATGCGGGAGGTGATGGATCGCCGGCTGGCTCGGGCCGCCAAGGGGTGGGGACTGCCGGACCTGTTGCTGGTGGACGGGGGCCGTGGCCAGCTGAGCATGGCCGTCGCCGCCGCCGGGGAGGCCAAGCTGGAGGTGGCCATGGCCGGCCTGGCCAAGCCGGACGACGGCGAGCTGCAAAAGAACCCCGAGGCCACCGACAAGGTGTTCCTGCCCGGGCGCAAGAACCCCGTCTACCTCAAGCCCCACTCCCCCGGCCTGCACCTGCTGCAGCGGGTCCGCGACGAGGCCCACCGCTTTGCCGTGCACCACCAGCGCAAGCGCCGCAAGAAGCGCACCATCAAGACGGCCCTGGAGGACATCCCCGGAGTCGGCCCCGGCCGCCGCCGCACCCTGCTTCGTCACTTCGGCTCGGTGAAGGCCCTCAAGGCTGCGACCGTCGAGGAGATCGCCGAGGTCAAGGGAATCAGCGACGGCCTCGCTGCTACCATTCTGGGAGCGTTGGCGGAGCGGTAGGGTTGGTCGGCCGATCAAGAAGAAGAAAAAATCGCAGAGGGCGCGGAGGGGGACGCTGAGGACGCGGAGGGGAAGGGAATTTCTTTTTGGGAAAAGGATGAGACGAGATCCAGAGAGAGAATAGGCCCTGCGGCCTGGAATGGCTCTGACCTCCCCTCTCCCCCCTCTGCGGCCTCTGCGCGCGCTGGACGCGCGTCTCTGCGGCCTCAAGCCGTCCCGGACGGACGGCCCTTAGCCCAGCTCCCGTCGCTCCCGCAGGGCCAGGTAGATCTCCCGCAGGAACTCCAGCCGGTCCCGGTGATCGGCGAAGGCGGGGGGGGCGGGCAAGCGGCGGGCGAACCCCTCGCTGAGGTGGTAGACGGTCCGCATCTCGTGAAGCGGCTCGAGCCGTTGCCGGGAGAAGAAGGTCTCCAGCACCCGCTCCTGCTCTTCATCGAGCTGGGCCAGGGCCACGCGGTCCAGGCGGAATCGGCGTTCTTCCAAGGTGGAGTAGCGGGCGTCGCCGAAGGGCAGACCGTCCGACCTGAGGCGATTCTCCTTGACCACCAGGGTCCCGGCCATCAGGTCCCCCAGCCGCTTCTCCTTGCGGCTGACGA
Organism: uncultured Rickettsiales bacterium; assembly: GCA_964504165.1. GTDB lineage: Bacteria > Myxococcota_A > UBA796 > UBA9615 > CAYRNR01 > CAZDDH01. The sequence continues at coordinate 42,521 of CAZDDH010000045.1, forward strand.
TCATCGAGATCAGCCCCACCTGGTACATGCTGGGTAGCATGTCCGCCAGGCGTCCCAGGTTGCGCAGGAATGACGACGTCAGCGTAAGCGGGTAGCCCCCGTCGCGAATGACCCGGATCTGCAGCGCGCGCTTGCCCGGCGTCTGGCCGTTGGTCGCCATCTCGCAGACGATGTAGTAGCCGAAATTGAGCACGAAGCTCGCCACCATCCACACACCGATCATGAACAACGTCGGGCCGTTGAGCTGCATCTGGGTGATCGTTTCCTCCAGAGACGCCTCGGTCAGCAGGCCGTCCAGGAACGCGTAGACCACGATGACGGCGAGCGCCCCGAACTGAACAAACGAGATGATCACCTGGTCGATCATGCCCGCCAGGATCCGGGCGCCGGGGCCCGCCAGCTCGAAGGAGAGCGGGACGTCCTCGGGGGTGGCAAAATCGACCGTGGGTTGCATGGCGGCGGATGCTATCATGCGCCGATTCCAAATGGGTGATCCCTACGCCAGATACCGCCCCGTGTGGCAGGAGCTCGAAAACCTCGTGGCCCTGGCCACGAGCAAGGGCATCGGTTCCCTCACGTTTGCCGAGACGGAGCGGCTGGGGGCCACCTACCGCCTGGTGACCGCCCACCTGGCCCGCTACCGCCAGGAGGGCCGGGATCCCCAGATCGTGGCCTACCTCAACGACCTGGCCATCCGGGCCCACGGGGTGATCTACCGCCCGACCCGGGATCGTCTGGACCCGGTCGGATTCTTCAAGCGGGGTTTTCCCCGGGTGTTCCGGGAGACCGGGCGCTATCAGGCGGCGGCCTGGGCCCTGATGCTGGCCGCCGGCGTCATCGCCTTCGTCGCCGTGCAGCTGGACCGGGAGCTGGCCTACTCCCTGGTGCCCAACGCCATGTATCCGCGGGACGCCCTCCACACCCTGATCCTCGATCCGACGGCCCAGGAGGGCCTGCTCACCAGCGGTCGTGAAGAGGGTTCAGCCGTCAAGAGCCTCTTTGCGTCGTTCCTGATGACCAACAACACCCGCGTCGGCCTGCTGGCCTTCGTGTCCGGCATCCTCGCGGGCGTACCCACGGTCCTGCTGATCCTCTACAACGGCATCATCCTGGGGGCGTTCACCTCCGTGTTTGTCAGTGGCAGCGGGATCCATCCCCTGTTCCTGCCATGGATCCTGCCCCACGGCGTCACCGAGCTGCTGGCCATCAACATCGCCTCGGCCGCCGGGCTGTACATCGGCGCCGGTGTGCTGGATCCGGGGCGCCTGCCCCGCCTGGACGCCATCCGCCTGCGGGCACGGGTCGCCCTGCGCCTGATGCTGGGGACCGTTCCGATGTTCATCGCGGCGGGCCTGATCGAGAGCTTCATTCGCCAGTCCGAGCTTCCCCCGTGGTTCCGGCTGGTCTTCGCCGCCGCGACCGCCGTCTTCTGGGTTGTCTATCTGGGCTGGGCTGGAAGGAAAGCTGATGCGTAAGAGCCTTTGGATTGGCGTGCTGATCGCCCTGTGTGGGGCCACGCCCGCGATGGGCAAGGGCAAACACGCCCCTGTCCAGCCCCACGCCTTGCAGGTGGAGCGCTTCACCGTGGTGTGCGATCGACGGCCGGATCGGTTGCCGGAGATCGGCCGGCGCCTGCTGGCCATGGACCGCTTCCTCACCGACATCTTGCAGCTGCCGGACGAGCGGGTGGAGCAGCCGGTCACCTGGCTGTACCTGCACAAGGCCCCCGGCGCGGCACGCCTTCCCTATGCGGGGGACCGCATCGGCCACAGCCACCTGCTACCCACGGACACGGGCCTGCTCGTGTTGTTGACCGAGAAGGACGGGCTGGAGGACATCCGGTCGCCGGCGATCCAGGTGGCCGAGTTGGAGCTGATGCGGGGCAACGGTGGGCTGCCGTCGTGGCTACGCAGCGGCCTGTACGAGCTGCTGGCACGGATCACCGTGGAGCAAGGTTCGCTGATCATGGCCCCCTCCACCTTCCCCGATCTGCACGCGGCGGGCATGAAACGCGCTCCGCTGGACGCCACGGGCGAGCCCGGCTGGTCCCGCTACCAGGAGCCGCTGCGCTGGTATACCTCGTGCCTGGTGGTGGCCTACCTGCTCGACGAGGACCGGGAGACGCTGGCCCGAGCCGTCCGCGAATCCACAGATTTCTCGCTGGTGGACAGCATCGACAACGCCGCCTTCGAGGCCTGGATCGACCGGGCGGTCGGCCAACGGACCAGCGAACCGACGGTCCTGGGGTCCGTGGAGGTCAAGGTGCCCTACCCGGATGCCATCACCGCCGATGAACTGACGGCGTTCCGCGCAGCCCTGATAGCCAGCCACGCAAAGCCCGGCAAGCTGCGCCCCTATCGCGAAAAGGACCTGGCCTCCTCCGCGCAGTACGAGCTGCGTACCCGTGGCCCGGACGAGGCTTGCGCCGCTCTGGATCAGGACTCCTCCATCCAGCAGTACATACGCGGTCTGTGCCTGGCCAGCAGCGATCCCGATGCCGCCGAGGCCGCCTTCGAGGGAGCCTGGCAAGGCCAACCCACCCTGCCCCAGGCCGCAAATCAGGCCGCGGCCCTGATCCTCGCCACAGCCGGCCGGGAAGCCGACGCCGCCCCCCTGGTCCAGGCCGCCCTGGCCGCTGTCCCCGCCGATGCGGACGCCCGCCTGCTGGACGCCGTGCTCCAGACCCGCGCCGGCACCTGCGGCAGCTGGACCGCCGACGACCCCACCCTGCTCCAGGCCCCCTGGGCCCCCATCCGCCACGTGGAAGGACCGATGGATACCCACCGGGATGCGTTCATCCGTGAGCTGATGGAGTGTGCGTCGGGGCAGTGATCACGGGGAAGGGGGAAAAGAAAAAAACGCGGAGGACGCGGAGGGGGACGCCGAGGGCGCGGAGGGAGAAATAACGGACCCATTGATCTCAGTCCCCTCCCCCAACAAATAGCCGTCTTCCTCCGCGTCCTCTGCGTCTTCTCCCCTCCGCGTCCTCTGCGCTTCTTTCCTCCCAGACGGATCTATCCCCAGGAACTGGAAACCATGTCTGGCCAGGGGTGTCTACCGGCGGCGACGGATGAGGGCCAGGCTGCCAAGCAGCAAGGCCAGAGCGACGGACTTGCCGGACTCCACGACGCTGGTCTCCGTCCGGCAATTGCAGGTGTTGTCGTCGTCGTCGTCGTCGAGTTCGACGTCGCCGCAGTCCTCGTCCCCGGCGCCGTCGCAGTCGTTATCGGTCCTGTCACCGCAGAGGTCTTCCATCTCCGGTGAGGCGAAGGGGTCCGCGTCGTCGCAGTCGTTCTGGAGCTCCGTGAACCCGTCGCCGTCGTCGTCCACGGCGTCGGTGCCCTCGTCGACCTCGCCGTCGCAGTCGTTGTCGATGCCGTCCGACAGCTCATCGGCCCCCGGGCTCACCTCGGCGTCGTCGTCGTTGCAGTCGCCCTCGTTCTCGCTCCAGCCGTCGCCGTCGTCGTCCGTCCCTTCCAGGCCCTCGTCGATCTCTCCGTCGCAGTCGTTGTCGAAGCCGTCCATCACCTCGTCGTTGTCCAGATAGACGTCCGGATCACCGTCGTTG
>CAZDDH010000046.1:0-45682 GCA_964504165.1 uncultured Rickettsiales bacterium
CGTTTTTTGGCTTGAAGGAGGCTATCAGGTGGCCCAGACCTACATAGGATCTAGGGCGCTGGCTCGAAGACCACCATCGCCAGCGAGTCGTCGCTGGCGCGGAATTCGATGGAGGACGACGTGCGGAAGCGGGCCAGAGTGCCGGGCTGGAGCGGGTGTTCTTCCACCGTCCCATCGGGGGCCGTCGCCACGAGTGTCCCACCGCCGCCGGTGACGTAGGCCAAGGTCATGCGGTCCGGCGCCGGCTCGAAGGTGAGGCCGGTCCGTACGAGCTGGCTCGAAAGCCAGCCGCCTAGCACGGGGAGGGTCGTGACGCGGTGGGGTTCGCTGCCGTGGGCGAACTCTCGCAGCAGCTCCTGGGCGTCGTAGACCACCGGTTCGGTGCTCCCATCGAGGGCTGGATTGTCGTCGGTGACGAACAGGTTGCCGTCAAAACCGGGGTGAGCGAAGACCAGGTTGCCCTGCATGGTGTCCGTCGAGGTGTTCACCCATTCGTGGGCCGAATAGGGCTTCATGCCAAAGCCGTGGCCCAGCGCCGCGTTCCGCGAGGTGTGGATCCTCTTGCCACCCCCGTCGTGGACGTGCGTGATCTGGGCCGTCCCGGTGATGAGCGCGGTGAACTCCTCGGTCTTCTTGTGCAGGTGCAAGGGGCACCGCTGGCCGATGCCGATGGCGTGCAAGTGCACGGAGGCCTGGTCCGAGACGAAGAAGAACAGGATCTCGTCCGTGGATCCGGGTTTGGTCCGGTTGAACTCGCGCACCTTGGCGACCAGGTCGACGACGGTGACCTCCTCCGCGGGCCTGGCGTTCTCTTGGGCCTCGGCGGCGGCTTCCCGGGCGCCGGCCCGGGCGATCTCTGCCGACTCCACTGCAGACAGGTGCTGCTGGATACCGACGCCCATGAAGGCGATCACGGCCAACAGTGCCAGGATCAGGAGTCGGTAAAACAGCAACATACGGCTGGTCGAAGGTGGGGCGGGAGAATTCATGTCGGATTCCATCTCACCTGAGCGGTCAGGGTCTACGCACAGTATAGCGGAAGCCCGCCGGTCTCCGGGTTGTCCTGCGCTGTCGTTGGCTGGGACAATGCCCCATGCGCGAACCCACTGGAATCTCGCCGGCCCCGCTGGCCGCCGACCCAGCCGCCCCTCTTGGCTGGAGGGACGCCGTGGCCTTCGGTGTCCTGCTGGCGGTCTCCTGCGCGTTCCAATTTTCCGTGCCTTGCATCATCGGTTCGGATGGTTTCTTCCACATCCGCATGGCCGAGCGCGTGTTCACCAATCAGATGCCATGGATGCCGATGTCCGTCTTCGGGGACGGCTGGATCGACCATCAGCTCCTGTTCCATCTGGCCCTGGCCCCCTTCGCCTGGCTCCTCCCGGGGGTGACTGCCGCCAAGCTGGGCGCCGCCGTGCTCGCGGCGCTCGCCGGCTGGGCCTGCTACCGGTTCGTGCGCCGTCGCGGGGGGCCGCTGCCGTTGCTGTTCGCCCTGCTGCCGTTTGCCCTGTCGTGGACATTCTGGGCGCGCATGGAGATGCCCCGCGCCCAGTCGCTGTCGCTGGTACTGCTGGTGGCGTCGCTGGGCGCCATGCTCGCAGGGCGCCACTGGCTGGTCTTTGGGCTGGCCTGGCTCTACGCCTGGACCTACCACGTTTCGGTGATCCTGCTGCCCATCGCCTTGCTGCACCTGGCCCTCGCCGCGGGGGTCTCCCGCAAGCTCCCCGACGCGCGCAGCTGGAGGGTGCCCCTCCTCGCGGCGGCGGGCCTGGCCTGCGGGTTCGTCCTCCACCCCCACTCCCCACGGACGCTGTCGTTCTTGTACCAGCACGTGGTGGTCAAGGTGCTCAACCGGCGGGAGCTGCCGGTGGGACCCGAGTGGGTGGAGGGGGGTGTGGTCACCCTGCTCAAAGCGGGCTGGGGGGGGCTGGCGGCGCTGGCGCTGGCGATGGTTGCCGTGGCTGCGGCTCGGCGTCGCAGCGTCGATACGCTGTTTGTCACGGCGGTGGCCTGCTGTGCGTCCCTCGGTGCGGTCACGGCGGTGAAGTTCGTCGAGTACGCCGTGCCGCTGTCGTGCCTGGCGTTGGCGCTGGCGGTGCGCGACCTGATGGCGTCCCGGGGCGTGGCGCTGGATCGGCGCCCTGCGGTGCGCGCGGCCCTCGTGGTGGCCGTTGTTGCCGGCGTGCTGTGGTCCGGCCTCGGGCTGCGCTGGCGCTCCTTGGAACAGTTCCCCGATCCGGCCCGCGTGGAGCCGGCGATGGCCTGGATTTCCCAGCACGTCCCCCATGGCGAGACCGTGTACCACTTCTCGTGGTCCCACTTCTCCGAGCTGGTGTTCTACGGCCCCGAATACCGTTACATCGTGGGCCTCGATCCCCACTTCCTGGCCCTGCAGGATCCGGAGCTGTGGACCCTCTACGAACGTATCGGTGAGGGCTGGGGGTCCAACCCATCCAAGCCGATCCGGGAGCGCTTCGGTGCCGGATGGGCGGTGCTCGTATTGCCCTATCCGGGCGCCCGGGAGGTGCTCGGTAACGACCCTGGCATGACCGTCGTATTCGAGGACGACGGGGCCGTCGTCTACCGGGTCGAGCCTTAAAGATCCTTGCGTTTCATCCGATAACGATGGACGCGAGGAACCGATGAAGATCCAGCAATCCGCGGTCCAGATGGCCTCTACACACGTATCCAAGAAAACCTTCCATCGCGAGGTGTCGGGCCGCGCTTGGATCGGGGAGCGGCCCCCAGGGGAACGCCCTGGCGAGCCGCCCCCCGCTCCAATGGCGGATCAGCTCTCCCTGTCCTCCCGAGCCACCGCCCAGCCCGAGCCGTCGGATGAGTGCACCGGGCAGGCGAGCGACGAAGACCTGCTGGACATGCTGATCGTCCGGATGCTGCTCGAGCGGGTGAGCGGGCGGACGCTGTCGCTGTTCACGATGGACGAGCCGCAGGCCGAGGGAGTGGATGCGCCGCCACCTCAGGGGCTGGAGGCCCCTCCCCCCGCCGCCGGTGAAGGCAGCGTGGGCTGGGGACTGGAGCTCCACGTCGAGGAGACGCGCACGGAGATCGAGCAGACCCACTTCTCCGCGGCGGGTATCGTCAAGACGGCGGACGGGGCGGAGATCGCCTTCGAGGTGGACGTGGGCATGAGCCGGGAGCTCGTCGAGAAGCACCAGCTGGACATCCGCGCGGGCGACGCCCTCAAGGATCCTCTGATGATCAATTACGGCGGCAACTCGGCCCAGCTGACCCAAACGCGTTTTGCCTTCGACATCGACGCCGACGGCGCCCTGGACAACATCGCCTTCGTCAAACCCGGCAGCGGGTTCCTGGCCCTGGACCGCAACGGCAACGGCATCGTGGACGACGGCTCGGAGCTGTTCGGGCCGCGCACCGGCAGCGGTTTTTCCGAGCTGGCCGAGTTCGACGAGGACCAAAACGGCTGGATCGACGAGGGCGATCCCATCTTCGAAGGGCTGCGTATCTGGTCCCGGGACGGGGCGGGCAACGACCAGCTGGTGGCGCTGGGCAGCCGGGCGGGAGCCATCTACCTGGGCAACGTGGCCACGCCGTTCACCCTCGAGGGTGCGCCCGGGGAGCAGGCGGGCCGCGTGGCGGCCACGGGCATCTACCTGGAGGAAGACGGGACGGTGAAGACCGTCCAGGAGCTCGACCTCATGGCCTGACGGGGGGATTCAGTAGGGGATCTCGGCGTCCGAGCTGTCGAACACCACCATCTTGTTACGGCCGCCGTTCTTGGCCGCGTACAGGGCCCGGTCGGCCCGTTCGATGACCGTGTCGGCGATACGGTCTTCGCTCGTACACTCCGTCAGGCCGATGCTGATGGTGAAGCGGATTTCCTTGCCCTCGTGGACCACGCATTCGCGCTCGCAGGCCTCGCGCAGCCGGCCACAAGCGATGATGGCGGCCTCCACGGTGGTCTCCGGCAGGATCAGCAGGAACTCCTCGCCGCCGTAGCGGCCCGGGATGTCCAGCTCTAGCCGGGTGCCGTCCCGCAGGATGCGCCCCAGCGCCCGCAAGACGTCGTCCCCGGCGGCGTGGCCGTAGGTGTCGTTGACCCGCTTGAAGTAGTCCACGTCGATCATCGCGATGGAGAGCTCCCGCTTGTAGCGGTGGAAGCGGCGCACCTCCTGGTCCAGGCGTTGCGACACCATGCGGCGCGTGTACAGCTGGGTGAGCTCGTCCGTGGTGGCCAGCGAATACAGCTGGGCGCGGTTGATGGCGCCGGCAGCGTGGCTGGCCAGCATGTGCAGGTGGTCCTCGTCCGAGTTGTCGAAATCGGACTGGTTGTTGGTGTTGGTCACGTTGATCACGCCGACAGCGTCGCCGTCGGCGATGAGCGGGACACACAGGATCGAGTCGGTAAACGACTGCTGCGCGAACTTGAAGCGGTCGTCGAGCCTTGTATCCGAGATGTGCATCGACTCCTGGGCGGCGAACACCTTGCCGGCGATGCCCTCACCGGGCCTGAACAGCATGCACTGCTGGCGGCCCGAGTTGATCGCCTCTTCCATGTCGGCGTTCGGGAGCCCCTTGACCAGATGAATGCGCAGCACGTCTTCGATGGGATCGTAGAGGGACAGCGACGCCTTCTGGGCGCCGACGGTCTCGATGGCTCCCTCCAGGATCAGCTCGAGCACGGAACGTAGCTGGTGGGCTGCGGCCACCGCCTTGGAGATATCCAGCAGCAGCGACATCGTGTGCAGCGAACGGTCCAGCCGGCGGCGTTCCTGGGCCTCGATCCGACTGCGCTGGGCGATGCCCAGTGCTGCCCCGAGCAAACGCGCAAAGGAGGCGATGAATACCCGGTCCTCGTCGTTGTAGGGCTCGGCGCTCCGCCGAGGTCCCAGGGTTAGGAACCCCCCCGAGCCATCCTCCAGGTGGAAGGGAATCGTCAGGTTGAGTTCGGGGCTCAACACCGGATTCTCATCGTCCAGGTCCGCGGAGTGGACGAAGTGCAGCTCCTGGCTGGAGTGGCCTTTGCCGTCCGCCTGCACTTCGATGAAATCGGGCTCGAAATGATCATTCAACAGCCGGCGGCAACACGACCAAACGGTCTCGGGCCGGTCGTTGCCCAGCAACTCCAGCCCCAGCTCCATGGCCATGGCCAGGGTGTCTGCACGGTTCTTGGCTGTACTACTCTTTTCGGGCATCGTTCTTGGTTTCCTCGATCACTGGCGTCGGGATCGTGCTTGGGCCACGAACGACGGTGAGGTTATCGGCTGCCGTACTAATACCATGAGTTGGGCGATTCCTCGGTGCCGCGTGGGAAACGCGCCCGATCCCGGCGGCCGGCGCTCCGTCATCGGATTGACACTCGTCCGCGCCCGGTGACGTTTTTTTGATGTCCATCGGTGGCAAAACGGGGCTCGCGGGTGGCATGTGGCTTGCAACTTCAGGTGTATTGTCGGGATCGGTGCGCGCGGGTCCATTGCTGGATCTCCGGCGCCGAGACCACGCGAGGAGAGTCATGAAACCTGCTGGACAGGCCGAAGACAGGCCCACGCTCAGTATCTGTATCCCCACCTACAATCGCGCCGATCTGCTGGAGAAGCTACTCGAGGATCTGGCCTTCACCCGATCGTTGGATTTCACTACCGAGATCGTCATCTCGGACAACGCCTCGACGGACCGGACGCCGGACGTCATCGCCGCGGCCATGGAGCGTCTGCCCCAGATCCGCTCCATCCGCCAACAGCGCAACAACGGGGCCCAGCACAACACGCTGACGGCCCTGCAGGCTGCCCGGGGCACCTACACCACCTATCTGGCGGACGACGACTTCCTGCACCCGGAGAACCTGGCCACCATCATCGCTCACCTGGAGGCCAACCCCTCCACCGTCATCTGCCACACGCCCTGGATGCTGGAGTACGAGCAGACGGGGGAAAACCGGCCTTTCTACCACATCGATGGCGTCCAGACCTTCGATCGAGCCGGCTCGGTGGACTGCTTCAACTACATCGTGCGCAATCACGTGTTCCCGGAGCACGCCATCTACCGCACGGACGTCATGCACCGGATGATGTACTACCCCAGCCGCGTCTACGTGGGTTTCGTCTGGGTGTTCAAGGCGCTGCGCCACGGGGAGGTCTGCTTCCATCCGGATTCGTTCTACCGTTCGCCTGTGCGCATCGACGGCGGGGTCTCCGACGGGGATCGGGGCCAGCTGGGGCATGAGCAGGCCATCGAGTTCCAGGACCAGTATCGCGGCAGCCTGGAGATGGGGCTGCTCGTGGCGCTGGAACAGGCGGCGCCGCTGCCGCTGCCGGACGACCTGCGGGCTGAAGCGCTTTCGATGATCAACAACTTCTTGCTGGCCCGCCTGGAAGTGGCGGCCCGCCTCTCCCGAGCCCGCAAGGACTTCATCGGGGCCCACGAGTTCCAGTCGCGGGTGATCCTATGGGCCAACAAGGTCCGGGCGACGGATGTGGAACGGTGGGAAGCGCAGAATTTGTTGATGGCCAGCGTGCAGGCCATCGTCGCGCTGTTCACCCACAATACCAATATGGAGACGTTGGTCCTGTGCGGGTTCGACGACGCGAAGGGGCTTCGTTCGGGGCTCGAACTACTGGATCCGGATTTGCCCTTCGACGAGCGTACCGTGGACGAGGTCCTCGCCGCTCCGGATCGGGACCGACTGCTGGTGGTCATCCTCTATGATGAGGACCGCGGCCGGCTGCTGGAGGGCGGCGTGTTGCCGGGCCACGTCGTGTGGATCGACGACGTGATCCGGGATTTCCGCATCACGCCACGAACGTTTATATACAACTGAGGGGAATCTCATGTCCCAGATGAATCACGAGTTGGACGAGGCTGGTTTCGTCAAGCTGGGGGCCATGGCCATGCAGCTGGACCTCAAGCAGCCGGTCATATTCGACGTGGGCGGGAATATCGGGCAGAGCGTGGAACGGTTCGATGAACTTTTCACAGGGGCAAATATCCATAGCTTCGAGCCTCATCCCGCCGCGTTCGATGAACTGCGCAGGAAGTTTGGCGGTGCAGATAATGTACAGTGCGTGCAGCTGGCGCTGGGTGCGCGGAAGGGTACGGTCCGTTTTCACGCCGCCTATCGTTCCGAGGTCTCATCCCTGTTGCCGCCCGAACCCTTCGTGATGGAACGCAGCGTCAATAATAATTATGACCACGATGAGATCGAGGTCGCCATGGAGACCATGGATGATTATGCGGCGCGCCATGGCGTGGACCGGGTCGATATCATGAAGCTGGACGTCCAGGGGGCAGAACTGGACGTCCTGGCCGGCGCGTCGGGGCTGTTGTCCCGAGGGCGCGTCGGGCTCCTGTTCGTGGAGGTGATGTTCGCCGAGAATTATTGCGGCCAGTGTTACTTTGACGACGTCTGGGGCGTGCTCAAGACCCACGGCTATCGCCTGTGGGACCTGTACCCGTTCCTGCACACCAGTGCCGGCCGGCTATGGACGGGTAATGCCCTGTTCACGAGCCCCTCGATGGATGCTTTGCTGGATCCGCGCTGAGAGCGTAACTTGCAGAAATTACGGCAGAAATAACTACAACTGCATTGGAACTACAAGGTGGTTGTTGCCGGCTACTTGCGCATCTCGGCGGTGATGCCGATGGGGGAAAAATCCATATCCGGGTAATAAGACGCCATGTGTAAGATCTTGGCTCGCGTCTCGTCCGAGAGTGATTTGCCGCGCCCGGTCTTGGCCTTGTTCTTGCGCGTGTCACGTTGGTTGGCGCCATCCACCGCTTTTTGGATATCTGCGTCCGTGACTTCCACGCCGTGATGATCGCAGATGGTGCGCACCACGGCCCCCATGTCCTCCTTCATGTCGGCGTAGTTCACCATCAACTTGTCGTCACATTCGGTCCAGCACAGGTATAGATTAAAATACCACGGAAGCGCCATCTCGACGAGGAACTCCTCGATACGTTCGTTGGGCCATTCGGGGGTGTCCGGTAATATATAGGCGGCCGACCCGCGTGTGCTCTCACGGCGGAGGTGGTCCCGGATGCTGGGGACGATGTCGAAGATGTCTCGGGACAGGAAGATGGGCCGGATGGAGAATCGTTTCATCAACTTGGCGGTCGGCTCGGAATACCGTATGTGCAGCTGCGATATATAATTGACGCGGTGGAATAATATGAGCTGCACCTCGGAGAATTCCTGCTCGCGGCGGTCCCAGCCGTTCACCAGCGGGGCAAACGTGAAATCGGGCAACATGGACAGCGTGGTGCGCAGCCAGGTGGAACCGGATTTGGGCATGCACGCCACGAGCAGGTGATGGCGGTCGCAGGGCAACTCCTGGCCCTGGAAGTACTTCATCGTGTCTTCGAAATAGGTCTTGATGTTGATCTGCATCGAGTGAACTCCTGTGGGCAAACAGCCTATCAGTCCGGGAGGCCTCAGGCGAGGCGGAGCACATCGCCGGAGAAGGACATCTTGTCCAGCTCGGCTTGCAGGACGTCGCCGTGTACCGCAGACGTCAGCACGATCGTCTCGTCGGCGGTGGCCCGCTCCAGGTGAGACTGGGGTTGCAGCTGCAGGCCGTCCACCGTGCGTTCGCGTTTGGCGGGGTTGTTGTCGATGAGGCAACGGATGCGGCAGCTGCGCAGATCCGCCAGCGTATACAGGATGAAGAACTCCAGGCCGATCCCCCACACGTAACACCCCCGCTTGCTGGCGGTGAGGGCGGCGACTTGCTCCCGCCGGGGTGCCAGGGATGACTCCTGATCCGTCACGTAGCCCGTCATCCGGTCCCGCAATACGAAGCTAGCGGGCGTCTCCGAAGGCTTGGCCTTGCGGAACACCCCCCGCACGATGGGATTGTCCACCCCCGCGGCCATCAGCATGGTGGTTTCCTGGATCTCTTCGGTGTGGAACCCGCAGCGGGTCATCAACGCCTTCAGGTGGGGACCGTCCAGGTGATTGACGTGTTCCCGTTGCCCTAGCCAGTAATAGTCGGAGACCGGATAGTCGCCGTAGCGAGAGGCGTCGGGGATCTCCACCAGCACGATGCCGTCGTCGGCTAGCTTCCGGTGGGCCTCGTCCACAGCCTCGCGCAGGCCGTGCAGGTGCTCGAAGACATGGCTGTAGACCAGCACGTCGGCGGGAACGTCCCCGTCGGGTAGACGGCGGGTGGCGCCCACCGCAGCATCGATGCCGTGGGCCTGGCGGACGTGTTCTACGCAGGCCCTGGACAGGTCCACACCGCGCAGATGGGCGTAGCCGTGCTGCTTGAGCGTGTGCAGGAACCCTCCCTTGGCACAGCCCACGTCGACGATGTGGGCATCCTTGGCGGGTTGATGGCGCTGTAGCAGGGCGAGGGCCTGGGCGTACCGTTGCTCGTCGCAGGGATTGAGGCCGCCGGACCCTACCCCCATCTCGGCGGCGTACAGCGAATGTTGTTCGTAGAAGGTATTCAAGCTGGCCTGGTCGAAGCGCCCCTCGTTGAAGACCATGCCACATCGGCCGCAGGCCACCAGCTGGACCTGGCGGTCCAGGGACGATCCATCGAAGTCGCCGAACTCTAGGCGGGTGAGGGGATCAGCCTCCCGGGCATCGCACAGGGGACAGGAGCGGTTCGTCCTCATCCAGATGTCCTTTCACAGCTCATGAGAGGGTCACGATGGACCCGCGGTAATCCATGGAGTCCAGCTCGGCGGCGATGGCCTGCCGGTACCGCTCGGCGGCGATGACCACCACGTCGTTGGCCGAGGATGTGGCCAGGATCTCGGGGGCCTGGATGGGAAGCCCGCCCAGGGTCCGGCGCTGTTTGCTGGGATCCCGGTCCACCAGCGCGCGCAGTCGGCAATCCTTCAGCGGTGACTGGCCCAGCAACAGCATCGCGTGCTGGGACAACCCCCAAAGGCTCACGGCCCGGCCCCGGTCCGCCAGCTCCCGCAGTCGGCCCATCAGCGGGTGCTGTTCGCAGCGCTCCACGTAGGCCTCCAGCGCGCTGCGTAGCGACCGGTCCGGAGGGCCCGGCTCGGGCGGGCCCGGCCCCCGGCGATACAGCCCGTGGATGCACGGCGCCGGCAACGCGCCCGCCGGGTCGATGACCGTTCGGCCCCCCGCCAGCTTGCCGAACCCGGCGCCGGCCATCAGGCCGTCCAGTTCGCTGGCGCCGAAGTGGTTGACGTGCTCCAGGTATAGGTCCACGTAGGGCACGGTGTTGAACTCACCGTAGCGCGAGGCGTCGGGGACCTCCACGTACACCACGCCGTCGTCCGCCAGCCGCCGGTCCGCCTCCGCCAGCAGCGGACGCAGGTCCAGGGCGTGCTCGAGGATGTGGGAGTAGACCAGCAGGTGGGGCCGCACCTCCCCGAAGGGCAGCTGCAGGGCCGAGCCCACCGCCCCCGCCAGCCCCAGCCCGCGCAGGTGTTCGATGCAGTCGGGCACCGGATCGACGCCGTACAGCCGGTCCAGCCCCCGGCGGGCCAGGGCCGACAGCAGGCCACCCTTGCCGCAGCCGATGTCGAACACCGCCCCACCGTCGGGCACGTGGGGCAACAGCAGCTCGGCCAGCGCCTCGAAGCGCTGCCGGTCCACCCCGTCATCTCCACCGGTGCCGGCGGTGGCGGTGCTGCAGGTGTAGGCGTTGAGGGCGTAGTAGCGGTCGAAGGCCGCCTGGTCCGAGGGCGTGTCGTAGAACGACAGCCCGCAGCGGCGGCAGGTCACCCAGGTGTTGTCCCCACAGATGGGGCAGTCGTCGAACACCCGGAAGCGCAGCTGGAGCAAGGCGCTGCCAGCGCGGGATCCGCAGCCGGGGCAGGGCCGGAGCAGCTCGTGGTCAGCAGTCGTCGGCATCCGCGGCCCGCTGGCGCTGCAAGCGCTCGATGCGATCGGTCTGGAAGCGGATCTGGTCGAAGCGTTCCCGGAAATCGGCCAGCTGCTCCAGGGTCATGTCGTAGGGCTGGATGTAGAACTGGGACTGCAGGGCGTTGAGGTCCAGCGTGCCCTTCCACAGCTCGGCGGGGTCGATGTCGTGGATGAACAGCCCGTCCCGCATCGCCTGGTCGAAGATCTTGGTGCCGGGGAAGGGGATGAGGTTGAACACGGAGTTCATGTCCATGCCCAGCTCGAGGATCATCCGCTCGGTGTCCGCCAGCGTCTCGGCCGTGTCCTCGGGGAAGCCCATGATGAACACGGCGCGGGTGAGCAGATCGCGCTGCTTGTACAGCTCGGCGATCTCGAAGATCCGGTCCCGCTCCAGCTTCTTGCCGATGATGGCGTTGCGCATGTGGTCCGAGCCGTGCTCGATGGGCAGGATCACATTGACGCAGCCCGCCTCCACCATGGCGTCGATGATCTCCTCGTTCATGTGGCGCAGGTTGTAGCCGTTGAACGACTCGAACTGGATCACCAGCCCCCGCCGCACGATTTCGTTGCACAGATCGAGGATGTGCCGCCGGTGCAGGGTCAGGTTGTCGTCCACGAAGCCGAAGTAGTTCATGCCGTGGCTGTCGATGAGGCGCTGCATCTCGTCCACCACCCGCGCGGGGCTGCGGCGACGCAGGCCCCGCCCCATCATCGTGTGGGCGGAGCAGAAGTTGCAGTCATAGGGGCAGCTGCGGCTGGTGAGGATCGGCACGGAGAGGCGGATGTCCAGGCCGCGCGGGTTGTACCACGACGAGTGATCGGTGAAGTAGTCCTCCAGCCGCACCAGATCCCAGGCTGGATCGGGCAGGGTGTCCAGCTCCTTGATCCACGTCTGCCGGGGATTGACCACCGGCTGGCCATCGTCCCCGCGGAAGGCCAGGGCGTCGATGTGGGCCAGCCCCGCGCCCTGCTCGTAGGCGTCGGCCAGCGCCACGGCCTGGATCTCACCCTCCCCCAGGGCGATGGCGTCGATGGCGGGCACGTGCTGCAGGATCTCCGCGGCAAACAGGGTGGGGTGGATGCCGCCGATGGCCACCGGCAGCCCCGGGTGGGCCTCCCCGATGGTGCCCGCCGCCTCCCGCACGAACGGGAAGTGGGCCGACAGCAGGCAGTTGATGCCCACCATCCCTGGCCGCACGTCGTCGATGGCCCGATGGATGGCCACGATGTAGTGAACTTCGGGGGTCTCGCCGTCCGGAACGTCCACCAGGTCCAGGTCCAGGATGTGGGGCTCGTGGCCCCCCTCCCTCAGCACCGCGGCCAGGCCCAACAGGGACACCGGCGGGGAGATGTCGATGCGGGTCACGTAGTCCATCGTGTACGAGGAGACCAGCAGTACGCGCATGAGGTCTAATCCTCCCCTGCGGGCGAACTCAGCAGCTCGTCCCAGCGTTCGAGGGTGGCGTCCTCTTCGAAGAAGAAGCGGTAATGGCGGGCGGTGCCGCGGGTGGGGGTACGGTGGATGTACGGCAGCCGGGCGATCTGCGCTTCGGCCCGCTCCACCGCCGGCGGATCCCCGCCCAGGGCGGTGGCGAACGGCTCGGCCTGGTCCCCCAGCGAGGTGACGAACACCGCCGCCCGGGAGAGCCCGCCAGCCTCCGACGGGCCGAGGCCGGGCCAGCTACGCGCCCGCTTGGGTGACGCCAGCACCTCGTCGAAGACCGTGGCCCAGGCGTCGGCGGTGTGCTCGATGGTGTAGTGGCTGCGGGCCCGCTCCCGGGCCCCCGCGGAGAGCCGCGCACGGAGCGCCGGATCCCGGTGGAGCCGCTCCAGGGCGCGGGGGTAGTCCGCCTCGGTGGTGACCACGCCGTCCACGCCGTCGGTGACCACGTAGGCCTCGGCGCCGGGGCCCAGCACCACCGGCGGCACGCCACAGGCCATGGCCTCCATGATCACCTGCTCTCCCGTACCGTAATGGTCCCGGCACAGGGGGTAGCCAAACAGGTCGAAGGTGGCCAGGTAGGGGCGGATGTCGGCCACCGGCCCCAGGATCTCGAACTTGCCGCCCAACCCGAGGCGCTCGGCCTCGGCGCGGATCTCGCCGTGCTGATCCCCCCCGCACACCACGAAGGTCACGTCGTCGATGCGGGCCGCGGCGCTCATCGCGAGGAAGTCGCGGTGCATCTTGATGTAATCGACGGTGCCGATGTAGCCCACCCGGAATCCCTCGTGGGGCTCGGGGCGCACATCCTTGACGTGATCGAAGCCCGCGCAGGTGAACACCGTGCGCAGCTGCCGCTGCTGGACCGCCTCGGGCAGGGCTTGGATCACCGCCGACTCCCGGCTGAACTCGGTGGCCAGCACGAAATGATCCGGATAGGCCACCAGCTCGTCGGTGAAGATCTGCGGCGCCGTGTGGCCGGCGATGTGGGACCACAGCAGTACCCTGGCCGCCGGCAGCGGCTGGTTGACCAGCAGGTCCCACAGCAGGGGGTGGTTCCACCAGTGGATCAGGGTGACGTCCGCCTCCCGGATCTGCGCGAACAGCTCCGGCAGCTGCCCCGCCAGCTCGTCGGTGATGGGGATGCCCAGGCGGGCCCCCCGCCGCTGGGCCGGCTCGTTGGCGTAGTCCAAACAGGCGATGTGGTGCTCCCGCCCCGCCCGGCCGTTGTCGTACGCCATGTAGTTGAGCAGGACGCGGCCCACCCCGCCGCCCAGGTGTGGGGTCAGGTGCAAGATGCGCGTCACGGCGCCCCCTCCAGGGCCGGGATGGCGTTGGCGTAGACGTGGCAGTAGCGGTGCAGCGCCTGCTTGCGGCAACGATGGCACAGATTGCAGGTGCGGCGGGCCGCCTGGATGCGGTCCAGGGGCGTCTCCAGGAAGTTGGCCGCGGCGATGTTGTCCTGGGGGTAGAAGAACATCATGCAATGGCTCACCGACAGGTCCCAGTTGACGTGCACGCAGCGGGTCACCGGGCAGCCGAGCTCCCCCTCCTCGCGGGCCAGCTGCATGCCGTCGTCCAGGCTCAGCGCCAGCATCTCCGACGCCTGGCGGGCCGGGTCGCTGAGTGCCCCGCCCTCCAGGTGCTCCAGCACGTCATCCAGGGAGATCAGATAGGCCCACACGGGGTGGAACTCGAAGCCCAGCTCCTCGCATAGAGCCCGCATCTGCTCCACCGGCTCGCCCAGGTTGTCCCGGTACAGGTGGTAGTACAGCTCGGTCTTCATCTCTGCGTTGAGCTCGTTGCGCAGGCGGGCCAGCTCGCGCAAGTTGGCTTGCAGCCGCTCCCAGCTGGCCCCGGCATGGGCCGTCTCGTAGTGCTCGCCCGTGCCGGACACGGAGACCCGGAACCAGCTGGGGCCGGCGGCGATGACCGGCCGCAGGTCGCACTTGAGGCTCAGGTTGCTCGACACGGCGCAGGGCACGCCCCGCTCCACCGCCGCTTCGATGATCTGCGGCAGCTCACGGTTGAGCAGGGGCTCACCCCACTGGTACAGCTGCACGCTGCCCACCAGCGGGTCCTCCGCCAGGATCTTGTCCAGCACGGCGCGGAAGGTGGCGGCGGACATCATGCCCGCCGGGGGGTGGCGCTCGTGCCGGCTGGCCCGGGGGCAGGCCAGGCAGCGCAGGTTGCAGCGGCCGGAGACCTCCACCACGTAGTCGTAGGGCCGCAGCGCCTTGTAGCTCAGGTAGTCCTGCCCCTCGGCCAGCCCGTAGCTGCGGCAGGCCTCGCCGATGGGATCCTCGTAGAAGAACGCCGCGATGATGACGAAGGGCCGGTCGTCCCGGCCAGCCAGCACGCCGGGCCCGTGGACCGGCAGCCCTTCCACCGTGCTGCCGTGGAGCGGTTCCGAGCTGTCGATGAACCCGGCGGGTTCGATGCCCTCCCGTCGCAGCACCTGGCACATGCCGCGGCCCTGGACCCCAGCTCCCCAGATGTACAGCGGCCGCGGGGCCAGCCCGCGCAGCCGGTCCAGGGCCTCCAGGGGGCGTTCACTCACCGGGTGGTCTCCTGCAGGTACACGGAGGTGAAGCGGTGCAGAGCGTGGCTCTTGCAACGCTGGCAGATCCCGCTGGCATCCCGCCGCTGCTGGATCTCCGCCAGCGAGACCTCCAGGAAATCGTCCGCCACGGTGGGCTCGAAGAAGGCGCCGCAGGACCGCACCGAACGGTCCCAGGCGATGGGCAGGCAATGC
This sequence comes from uncultured Rickettsiales bacterium, assembly GCA_964504165.1. GTDB lineage: Bacteria > Myxococcota_A > UBA796 > UBA9615 > CAYRNR01 > CAZDDH01. The sequence continues at coordinate 15,019 of CAZDDH010000046.1, forward strand.
TCCTCGGCGCAGGGCAGGTGGGCCTCGGCCTCCGCCTTGGCGATGCCCTCGTCCAGGGGCAGGCGCAGCATCTCCAGGGTCTGCTCGGCTTGTGGCGTCAGCGGCTTGCCCTCCCGGTAGGCCTGGATGTGGTCCAGGGGGTAGAGGTAGGCGTGGTTGGGCCGGAAGGCGAAGCCCAGCTCGTCACACAGGGCCGCCATCTGCTCGTACTCGGCGCCGGTGTTGTGGCGGTAGAGGTGGTAGTTGACCTCCACGTACATGCCCGGGTGGTGCCGCTCCCGCAGCTCGGCCAGGCGGTGCAGGTTGCGGTGGAAGAGCTCCCAGCGGCCCCCGGTGTGGGTGATCTCGTAGCTGGGGCCGTAGCCGGACGCCGAGATCTTGATCCAGTCCGGCCGGGCCTGGATCGCCGGCTCGAAATCCTTCTTCACCGCCAGATTGGTGGAGATGGCGCACAGCACCTGACGCCCCACCGTGATGTCGATGATGCGGGCGATGTCCGGGTTGAGCAGCGGCTCGCCCCAGGCGTAGAGCTGCAGGTTGCCCAGAAACGGGATCTCCCGCAGCAGCTTACCCAGGACCCGCTCGTAATCTTCCGGCGTCATGTTGCCCCGGGGGGGCTGGCGCTCGAAGTTCCCCCGGGGGCAGCTGATGCACTTGAGGTTGCAGCGTCCGGCCACGTCCACGCTGGGGTCGTAGGGGTTGAGGGCCCGGGCACCGACAAAATCGGCGGCCGGCTCCAACCCCGCTTCGCGGCACAATCCGGCGATCTCGTCCTCGTAATGGCCCGAGGTGATGACGATGTAGGCCCCGGCGCGGGCATCGCCATCCCCCAGCACCACATCCGGCTTGTGCACCGGGTAGCCCAGGAATTGCTGGCCGGCCAGGCGGTCGCTGCTGTCGAGGAAAGCCACCGGCGGCAGCCCTTCCCGCTCCAGGGCCCGGCAGGTACCCGCGCCGACGATGGAGGCACCCCAAAGGTAGATCTGCCGTTCGCCCCGCGCCCGGCGCAGATCGGCCACGGTCCACGGAGTGATCTCGACGGTCATGGAGCCTCCCGGCGGTCCTCGGGGGACAGGGTGCGGTCGGTGTAGACGGCGCAGAACCGGTGCAACCCCGGGCCCTTGCACCGGCGGCACAGGGTGCTGGCCTCCCGCCGGCGGAGGATTTCGTCGAGTGGGGTCTCCAGGTAGCTGTCCGTCACCCGGTTGTCCCGGGCGTCGTAGTACAGCCCGCAATGCTTGACCGAGGTGTCCCACTCGATGTTGATGGCGTGCTCCATGGCGCAGTCCAGCTGGCGGCGGGAGGCCGCCTCGGCCAGCGCCTCTTCCATGGGCAGGGCCAGCATCTGAACCGTGCGCTCCGCCTCCTCGCTGAGGGTCCGGCCGAGGGTATAGGCGGCCACATTGTCCAGGGGCAGCAGGGCAGCCAGGTGAGGGCGGAAGACAAAGCCCAGCTCCTCGCACAGGGCCTGCACCTCGCGCCGTGGCTCCCCGCCGTTGTCGCGGTACAGGTGGTACGTCACCTCCACGGGCATCTGCGGGTGGTGCTGACCCCGGTGCCGGGCCAGGGCGCGCATGTTGTGTTGCACCCGCTCCCAGTCCCCGCCGGTGTGGGTGATCCCGTAGGAGCCTCCAGTCCCGGACAGGGAGATGCGGAAGATGCCCGGCTTGGCCGCGATGACCTCCTCGAAATCCTTCTTGATCGCCAGGTTGCTGGACACGGCGCACAGCACGCCCCGCTCGCCGGTACGGCGGATGATCTCCGCCAGGTCGGGGTTGAGCAGGGGCTCGCCCCAGTTGTACAGCTGGATGACCCCCAGCATGGGGTTCTCCGCGAGGATCTTGTCCAGCACCTGGCCGTAGGTCTGGGCGGACATCAGCCCGGCGCGGTGAAGCGGCATGTTGCCCAGGGGGCAGCTGATGCACTTGAGGTTGCAGATCCCCGCCACGACGACCTGGTAGTCCAGCGGGTTGATCTGGGCGTAGGACAGGAAATCTCGCCCCTCCTCTAGCCCAGCGGCCTGGCACTGGGCGGCGATGGCCTCCTGGTACTGGAAGGTGGTGTGGATGATGAATGGCCGGGCCCCGAGGAAGCCCTCGAGGACCTCCCCCGGCCCCATCACCGGTTTGCCGTGGAGCTCCGTCCCGTGCAGGGCAGCGCGCTTGTCGATGAAGGCGCGTACCTCGATGCCCGAGCGCTCCAGGGAGTGGAGCATCCCGATGCCCACCTGGGCGGCACCCCACAGGTACAGCGGCCGCCCGCCGATGCGGCGGCGCAGGGTGCCCGCATCCATCGGCTCAGACATGAACGCTCTTCTTCTCGTGCACCAGGCGCTCGTCGCCGTACACGTTGTAGCAGCGGTGGATCGCCCGCTCCTTGCACCGTTTGCAGAATTCGTTTCCCTGGCGCGCCGCCGAGATCTCCGCCAGCGGTGTGGACAGGAAATCGCCGGGCACGAGCGACAGATCGGGCTTGAACCACTCCATACACTGGGCCACCCGCAGGTCCCAGGTGATCCACAGGCAGCGCTCGTAGAAACACTCCCGATCCCGCTGGGCCCGGGCCAGCTCCATGGCCTCGCTCACCTGCAGGGACTGGAGCTCCATGGTCCGGCGGACCCCGTCGCTCAGGGGATACCCCTCGATGACCGCCTCGATGTTGTCCAGGGGCGCCAGCGCCGCGTGACGGAAGCGGAAGGTGAAGCCCAGCTCGTCGCTGAGTTCCTGCAGCCGAGCCACGTCGTCGCCGTTGTGCTTGTAGATGTGGAAGAAGACCTCCACCTGCATCTCCGGGTGGTACTCGTCGCGGTAGTCGCGCAGCTTGAGCATGTTGGCGTGCACCAGCGGCCAGCTGCCGCCGGTGTGGGTGACCTCGTAGCGGTCCCCCCAGCCGGACACGGAGACGCGGAACCAGGTGGGCCGCGCCTGTACCGCCTCCTTGAAATCCCGCTTGATGCTCAGGTTGCTGGAGATGGCGGCGTGCACCCCCCGTTCGTTGGTGCGGCGCACGATCTCCGCCAGCTCCGGGTTGAGCAGCGGCTCCCCCCAGTTGTACAGGGAGACCGCCCCCACCAGCGGGTCCTCGGCCAGGATCTTGTCCAGCACCTGGCTGTAGGTGTCGGCGGTCATGTTGCCCACCGCCGGCCGCTGGGGGTAGTTGCCGCGGGGGCAGCTGATGCACTTGAGGTTGCAGGCGCCGGCCACGTCGATCTGGTAGTCGAAGGACTGGAGCTCGGCGAAGCTGATGAAGTCGTCGTCCGTGTAGCCCGCCTCGCGGCAGATATCGGCGATGTCGTCGCTGAAGAAACCCGATGTGATCAGGATGAACGGCCGCGGCCCGCCCGCGCGCAAGATGGTGTCCGGGGCGTGGACCGGCAGCCCCAGCACGGTGGTGCCCCGCATGGACACCGAGCTGTCGATGAATCCCGTCGGCTCGTGGCCCAGCCGCTTGAGCGTGGCCGCCATGCTGAAGCCGGCCTGGCGGGCACCCCACAGGTAGATCTCCCGGCCCTGGAGGCAGCGCTGGAGACGCTCGATGCGCTCTGTGTGGTCAGTCGTCACCGCGGCTCTCCTCATCGTAGGCGGCCAGCGCACGGTTCAGCCGGCGGGTGTCGCCCCAGAACTCCATCGGCTCGTGGTCCGGATAGGGATAGACACCGAGGCGAGGGCGAATGGAACTGCCGAGTTCGTGGATGCGCTGTTCCACCAGATTCCTTACGGTCATCGGCGATCCGGTACAGATGTTGAGGATGCCCGGGATCCGGGTCTGCAGCGACGCCCCCACGATGGCCCGGGCCGCGTCGCCCACCTCCATGAAATCGCGCTGCTGCTCGCCGCCGCTCATGTCGAAGTGTTCCTGGCCTTCGGCGATGGCTCGCTCCAGCGACGGAATCAAGGCCCGCTGGGGCTGCCCCTCGCCATGCAGGAAAAACAGGCGTAGCCAGCTGAGCTGGAATGGCGTCTCCCGGGCCAGGCTTTCGAGGAAGCGGCGCAGGGAGTCCTTGGCCACCCCATAAGCGGTCACAGGGGCGGGGGGCAGATCCTCGGCCAGGCACCCCTGCTGAAGCCCGTATTCGTAGCAGGTGCCGACGCAGGCCACCCGGCCCAGTCCCCCGTCCACCAGGTCCCGCACCAGGCGATAGCTGTCCCACAGGTTACGTTCGATGTGGATCCGCCCCCGGTAGTCCGGCAGACCGTCCCAGGCCAGGTGGATCAGCAGGTCCGGCTCCCGCAGCCGTCTGTAGAGGTCCCCGCCGGGATCGTGCAGATCCAGGGCCATCGACCGGGCCGGCAGCGCCTGCAGCCGCTCCTCGTCGCGGCCGATGGCCAGCACCTCGTGGGGGGTCTCGGCCAGCTGGTGCACCACGTGGTGGCCCACGAATCCGGTGGCTCCGGTGACAGCGATCTTCATGGGCCGGGCCCCTCCGTAGGAACGGCCAGAGGATCGGCGCCGTCCACCAGCCAGGGATGGGCGGCGTCCTTGTCGGAGATCTCGGTGACCTCCAGCGGCCAGCGGATACCCACGGCCGGATCGTCGTAGCGCAGCCCGCCCTCGTGGGACGACGACCAGTATTGGGTGACCAGGTAGGTGGCGTCGCAGCCTTCGGTGAGGGCCTGGAAGCCGTGGGCAAACCCCTCGGGCACGACCATCATCCGCTGGTTCTCCTCGGTCAGCTTTTCCCCGTGCCATTGCAAGAAGGTGGGGGATTCGCGGCGGATGTCGACGATGACGTCGAAGAGGGCTCCACGGGTGCACCGCACGAACTTCACCTCGGCGTGGGGCGGCCGCTGGAAGTGCATGCCCCGCAGCGCTCCGCAGTCGCGGGTATGAGAGTAGTTGACGTTGCGGATCTGCCGTGGCCCGAGGAATTCGGATAGCTCGTCGTCGCAGAACAGCCGAGCAAACAGCCCGCGGGCGTCGTGGAACGGCTCCACATCGACGACGGCGGCCCCCTGGAGGGGGAGGGGGTGGATGATCATTGCGTTGGCTCCAAGCGGCGGATCTCGTCGGAGACGACCTTCTGGATCCCCGGTATCCAGGCCTCGGCCCGGCCCGTGAGCATGCCCTCGACGGCGGCGAAGTTCTGGATGCGGATCAGGTTGCGGGCCAGGCGGCTGAAACGTACGGAAGAGGCGGGCCAGCCTTGCCAGGCGGGCTCTTCGGGCTCCTCACCGGACAGCAGGGCGCCGAGGAGGCCCATCGCCCCCACCCCCGCCCGGGGTTGCCCCGAATAGATGCTGGCGGCGCAGCGCAGTTCGTCCATGCGGCGGCCCAGGCGGGCGGTACGCAACACGGTGGCCTTGGAGCCGGTGAGTTGCCGGGCCTGGGCCAGGAATCGCCCCATGTCATTGAGCTTGCCCAGCTCCTCGCAGATGGCCGCGGCCAGCACCCAGCCGTCGCGGTTGGAGTCCCCCAGCGCCTCCTCCAGCGTTGCCAACGCCTGCCCCGCCTGGCCGCCGGCCAGGAGCGCCTCGGCGGCGCCGTTGGTCAAGCGCAGCTGGTCGAGGATCAGCGCGTCGGAGGGCGCCCCGGCCAGGTGGGGCTCCAAGGCCCGCTGGCCCCGTTCGAACTCCTGGGCCGCGCCGTCCGGGTCCCCCAGCAGCAGCTGGGATTCGCCCAGATAGAAACGGGGCTTCCACGACGTCACACCGAACAAGATCTCCTCGTTGGAGAGCTGGCCGTGACGCTCCATGGCCCGCTCCAGGTGGGGGCGCGAGGCTCGGCCCCAGCGCTCCATTTCGACGGGATCGCCGGTGCTGGCGGCCATCTCGCCGAGCACCATGCCGTGGGCAAAATCCAAGTTGGGGTGGTCGCCGCCCCAGCCCCGCACCTCCTCGACGATGGCCAGGGCTGCGGCCTGGTCACCCCGGGCCAGGGCGCCGTCGGCGGCCAGGTTGGCCAGGTAGGTGAAGGTGGGCATGCCTCCCCGCTGCTGAGCGGCCCGGCGGGCCACCTCCACGGCGCGCTCGACCGTGCGCTCGGCCGCCTTGAGGTCCCCACTGTGACGGTACTCGGCGGCCAGATGCAGCAGCCAGGTGGGTTCATCCGGCTCCTCGGCGCAGCGCCGGCGCAGCAGGGCCAGGTTGCGTTCGCACTTGCGGCGGGAGCCACGGTGGTCCGGCACCGCTCCCAGGTGGACGATGGGGGCCTCGATTAGGCTCCGCCTGCCAGAGGTCGACTCCAGCCAGGCGTCCACCGCCTCGTGCACCCGGCCGTTCCAGGCCAGTTCCGGGGTGTGCCGCATCAGTCTGGGGATCAACACGGGCGCGCCCCGGCGGGCGGCCCCGGCGACGACCTCCGCCAGTGGGGAGTCCACCGCCACGGCGTTGTGGACCGGCAGATAGCCGCAATCGAAGCCCCCCCGCTGCACCGCCCCGCGTATCTTGTGCCCGGCCCCGTCGGCGAGCCGCTCGTCGGCGTCCAAAACCAGGATCCAGTCGCCGATGGCGTGGCGCAGCGCCTCGTTGCGGGCCGCCGAGAAGTCATCCACCCAGGCAAATTCATGGACCGCCGCACCGAAGGACTCGGCGATGGCCACCGTGCCGTCCGTGCTGCCCGTGTCTACCACGACGATCTCGTCCACGTGATCGGCGGCCGAGGCCAGGCAGTCGCGCAGCATGGCCTCCTCGTCACGGACGATCAGGCACAGGGAGATGCGGGCTGGGGTGGGACGGTCGCTCATCGTGGCTCGTGATTGTCCCCGGCCCAGGGTATCCCCCCCTGTCGTGCCGTCCCCACGTAGTCGTCGATCTGGTCTCCGAGAATCTCCAGCACCCCCTGCGGGGTCTGGGCTGCCATCAGCGCGCGGTACCCCGTGGCCGTGTGACGCAGCGCCTGCTCCAGGCCCCACACGGGCCGCCAGTCCAGTTGCTTTGCCGCCTTGTCGGCGTTGAGGCGCAGCAGCTTGGCCTCGTGGGGGGCGCCGGGATCCGAGGCATCCTGCCAGTCCCCCTCACCCCAGGCATCGATAGTGGTCTCCACCACCTTGCGCACCGGGGCCGCGTCCGCCTCCTCCGGGCCGAAGTTCCACCCCTCGCAATACGGAGCGCGGTCATCGGCCGGCCGGGACGGGTGGAGCCGGGCGGCCAGGCACAGGTAGCCGGACAACGGCTCGAGCACGTGCTGCCAGGGGCGCACCGATGCCGGGTTGCGCACAGCGATGGGCCGCCCCCGCTCCAGGTCGCGGATGCAGTCCGGCAGCAGCCGGTCCAGGGCGTAGTCCCCGGGGCCGATGACGTTGCCGGCCCGGGCGCTGGCCACCGCCACGCCGTGCCGGCCTAGCTGGCCCGTGGGGAAGAACGAGCTGCGCCACGACGCGGTGATGATCTCGGCGCAGCCCTTGGAGGCGCTGTAGGGGTCCGCCCCCCCCAAAGCGTCCTCCTCGCCGTAGGCGTGGTCTGTCTCCCGGTTGGCGTAGCACTTGTCCGAGGTCACCACCACCACTGCGCAGGGTTGCTGGTTGTGGCGGATCGCCTCGAGCAGGTGGGCCGTCCCCATGGCGTTGCTGGCCAGCGTGAACAGGGGGAGTTCGTAGGAGACGCGCACGATGGCTTGGGCCGCCAGATGGAACACCACCTGGGGTTTGATCTCGCGGATGGCCTTGTCCAGCACCGCTGGGTCCCGGATGTCCCCCTCGATCCAGCGGGTGGGGCCGGCCAGGGCGCCCCGCTCGAACAGGGAGGGGGTGGTGGGGGGGGGCAGGGAGAGCCCGTAGACCTCGGCCCCCAGGCGCAGCAGCCAGGCGCTCAGCCAGCTGCCCTTGAATCCGCTGGCACCGGTGACCAGCACCCGGCTACCGCGGAAGGCCTCCGCCAGGGCAGCCATGGCCTACTCCCAGGTCTTCCACGGGGCTCTGCCCGCATCCCAGGCCTGGTTGAGCTGCATCCAGTCGCGCAGCGTGTCCATGCACTGCCAGTAGTCGTTGTGCACGAAGGCGTCCAGCTCACCGTCGTGGGCCAGAGTGCAAAGGGGCTCCCGCTCCAACACGCACATGTCGCCCTCGTGCAGATAGTCCAGGAAAGCCCGCTCGAACACGAAGAATCCGCCGTTGATCCAGCTGTCCTTCACCTGGGGCTTCTCGCTGAAATCCCGCACCCGCTGGCCGTCCAGCATCAGCTCGCCGAAGCGGGACGGGGGGTGCACGCCGGTGACGGTGCCGATGCGGCCATGGGCCTTGTGGAACGCCATCAGTTGGGTCAAATCGACGTTGGAGACGCCGTCCCCGTAGGTGACCATGAACCGGTCGCCGTCCAGGTACTGGGCGACGCGTTTGATGCGGGCGCCGGTCTGCGCCTCGTCGCCGGTGCCCACCAGCGTGACCTTCCAGTCGACGATGTCGGTGGTGTTATGGAGCCGGGTGGAGCGGCCGGGACCCATCTCGATGGTGAAGTCCCGGTTGAGCACATCGAAGTGGAGGAAGTACTCCTTGATCTGGCGGCCTTTGTAGCCCAGGCACAGCACGAATTCCTTGAACCCGTGTTGGGCGTAGTGCTTCATGATGTGCCAAAGGATCGGCCGGTTGCCGATGGGCACCATCGGCTTGGGCATGTGCTCGGTGTGCTCGCGGAGGCGGCTTCCCTGCCCTCCACACAAGATGACAACTTTCACGGTCCCCTCCAGGAATGACCGGATTCTACCAGAGGTAGAAGATACAATCCTGAGCGTGGCCGCTTTACACCGACGCCGATTCCGCTGCCTCTGTGGGTTGAGCCTCGCGTTGGTGCTGGCTGGGTGCGTCGAAAAGGCCCCCCCCGGCGACATCGTGGTGCCCAGTCCAGACGGGGCAGCCGCTAGCTACACGCTCTATTCGGGCCGCTACACCGAGGAGGCGCATCTGCTGGATCTGGACGGGGAGATCGTGCACAGCTGGGCGTACCCGCAAGGCGAGAGCTGGTGTTACGCAGAGCTGATGGACGGGGGCAACCTGGCGGTGATCATCAAGGAGCTGGAAGACGAGTTTCCCGGAGAGTTCTTCGAGCTGGACAAAAACAGCACCCTCCTGCGTCGCATCGATATGCCGGCCCACCACGACTTCGTCCGGCTGGACGACGGCAACACCATCCTGCTGTGCCGCGAGTACCTGCTCAACGAGGCGGTCTACCCCGAGGAGTGCATGAGCGACTACATCGCCGAGGTCACCCCCGGCGGCGACGTGCTGTGGGAGTGGCACGCCGACGAGCACGCCGGGGAGCTGGCCGCGCTGGTGCCCATGACCCTGCCGTCCAGCGAGCGGGACTGGGCCCACACCAACACCGTTGAGCGGCTGCCGGACACCCCGCTGGGTCAGGCGGACCCCCGCTTCCGGGAGGGCAACCTGCTGTTCGCCATGTACTACCCGGACCTCATCGGCATCATCGACATCGACACCTTGGAGGTGGTGTGGGCCTGGGGTCCCGGGGAGATCGACGGCCCCCACATGCCCACCATGCTCGATAGCGGGAACATCCTGATCTACGACAACGGCCCCTCGCGGGGGTACTCCCGGGTGGTGGAGCTGGATCCGGTGACGGAGGAGCTGGTGTGGATCTATCAGGCCGATCCGCCCGAGGATTTCTACTCCTCGTCCCGGGGCTCGGCCCAGCGTCTGGCCGACGGCAACACCTTCATCGCCGAGTCCAACGAGGGCCGGCTGTTCGAGGTGACGCCGGACGGGGAGATCGTGTGGGAATGGCAGACGGCGGACGAGAGAGAGAACGGGGACGTGATGCCCATCTACCGAGCCATGCGGTACACCAAAGAATTTGTGGAACCGTGGCTGTGAGGGATCAGCCCGAGTCGTCGATGTCGCCGTCGATCTCCTGGCCTTCGTCGTAGTCCAACACGGACAGCGACACGTCCCGCATGCCACCGAGGTCCAGGTCGTTGTACCAGTCGTCGAGCAGGGTGCGCAGCTCGTTGTCGATGGGCTGGAGGTCGCTGCCGGGCGCGAAATCGTAGATGGCGTGGCCCTTCAGCAGCTCCTCGATGTCCTCCAGCAGCGCCTCCGTGTCCGTGATGATGAGGTCGCGGAGGGTCTCGCTGTCGAGGCGGATATAGACCTGATAGTCGATATAGGCGTCGTTGAAGAAGAAAAGGGTCCGGGACGGATCGGGCAGGTAGATCTCGTAGATGTCGACGTTGTCGTCCACCACGCCCCCGGTGGACATCGTGAAGCAGCCTCCCACCGCCGTCGATGCAGTGACCGCCCCCACCAGGCCGCCCAGGCCGCGCAGCACGGTGCGGCGGTCCAGCGGTTGGTCCAGGTCCGGATAGCGGGTGCCTTCGTACCGTTCTTTCTTCTGTCGTTTCATCGCTATTCCCCTGCGTCGTATGGATCGTACCACGGAGGTGTGCAAGGAGCGGGCCGGCGGATAGGGGCAGTCTTCGCCCGGAAGAACATGTCCGGCGATGCTGTGTAGACTGACGGCATCCTTACATCGGGAGACAAAATCATGACCACGGCATGGCGACACGTATGGTGGGCGACGATCGTCCTATTGATGCTGGCGGGCTGCCCAGGCGAGGAGCTCGACGACGACGATGACTCGGCGCAGGGCGACGACGACGACGACGACACCGGCATGGACTGTGATCCGTTGACGGCCGGCGCCGTGGACGCCTGGGACGGCGCGGCGGCCCTGGAGGTGGGCGCGGTGGCCGAGCTGGAAGGGGATGACGGCTCGTTCAGCTTCCACCTGGAGCAGACCGACGCCGACTACCTGGCCGTGCTCATCTCCCGCTCCCAGGAGACCGACACCGCCTGGGACCTGGACGTCAACGGTGGCGCGACCAAGGGCGATTCCAGCCCGGGCGCCGGCGACCTGATCCCGGTGGATCCTCCGGCCCAGGGGACCGCCGAGCCCATCGGCGACCCCACTGTGCCTGAGGTCGGGGAGCTGCGTACGTTCACCCTGTGGTCGGTCTACGACTACGTCGACATCGAGGCGGAGGCGATCCTCGTCACCGACGAGGTGGTGGTCTACAACGACGTGGACACCCAGCACACCATGGATCCTCTGGACCCGCAGTTCGTCGAGGATATCGTTGCCCAGTTCGAGGCGGTGGTCTTGCCCCGGGAGCGGTTCTTCTTCCACGAGGAGTCGGACGTCAACGAGGACGGGCACATCAGCGTGCTGTTCTCGTACACGGTCAACACCTACGGGGCGATGGCCTACGTCTCCAGCTGCGATCTGGTCTCCATCGATGACTGCGACCACAGCAACGAGCAGGAGTTGATCTACACCTCGCTGCCGGATCCGGAGGACCACTCGTCATCGGTCAACGGGCTCAGCGAGCTGCTGGCCCACGAGTTTGCGCACAACATCTATTACGCCTCCAAGTTCCTGGACAACGACGCCACCGACGTGGACGAGAACGTCTACGTCACCGAGGGCACCAGCGCCCTGGCCCAGGACCTCACCGGCTTCAACAACGGCAACTTGTACGTCTACGGGGCCGCCCTGGAGGACGTCTGGGCTGGCTCGGTGAGTGACATCTTCGTCTACGACGGCTCCCACTATTATGGCGACCGAGACGGCCCCCTGCGCGGCCTGACCTACCTGCTGTTCCGCTACATGTACGACCGCTACGGCGCGGAGGTGGCGAACGATGACGGCACCTTCGAGATGACCTGCGGCGTGGACTTCCTGCACCGCTGGTTCACCACCGCCACCCCGGGCTTTGCCGGCGTCGAGGAGATCACCGGCCTGGACGCCGACACCTTCATCGTGGATTTCTGGACCGCCCTCGGGGCCCAGCAGCGGGTGGAGGAGGGTACCGCCGCCGACCCGGCCTACCACTTCCAGGACCCCACCGTAGACGTGACCACCGAGGCCCAGCGGGGGGTGGATTTTTTCATGACCGTGCACGGCTGGTACGAGATCGCCGGCCCGGCCACCCACCCCCTCGACGAGCCGGCCACCGTGGAGCTGCGCTCGGGTGGGGCCACCTACTTCGAGCTCAACGGACTGACCGAACCGGCGGACTACACCTTGGCGACGGACGGGGACGCGGACGCGGTGCTGCGGGTGATCAGGGTTCGGTAGAGCCCGCCCCTGCCAGCGCCGACCGGACGCCCTTGAGCAGCATCTCCGCGTCGTACGGCTTTTGCAGCAGCAGCGTGTCCTCCTCTTGGAGCCCGTGCTTGAGGATCACCTCACCGGTGTATCCGGACATGAACAGCACGGGGGTCTCCGGGCGGCTCAGGGCCAGCCGGTCTGCCAGCTCCCGGCCGGAGATGCCGGGCATGACCACGTCCGTGAGCAGCAGATCGATGGGGCCGTCGTGCTGGGCGGCCAGCTCGATGGCCTCCTCGCCGCTGGCCGCCGCCAGGACCTTGTAGCCGCGCCGCGTGAGCAGGCGGATGGCCAGGTCCCGTACGGACAGCTCGTCCTCGGCCAGCAGGATCGTCTCGGTCCCACCGAGTACGGAGGGCAGGTTCTCCGACGACTCCTCGATCTCCGCGTCGGCCGTGGGGAGGTACAGCTGGAACACCGTGCCCTCGCCGGGGGTGCTGTCCACGAGGATCTCGCCCCCGAGCTGCTTGACGGTGCCGTAGACCATCGACAGCCCGAGCCCCGTGCCCTTGCCCCGGCCCTTGGTGGTGAAGAACGGCTCGAAGATGTGGCCGAGGGTCTCGGGATCCATGCCCACCCCGTCGTCCTGGACCGACAGCTTGACGGCCGCCCCGTCCGGGCCCCTCACGACCGGCTCGAGGCGGATGAGCAGCACACCGCCGCCCGGCATGGCGTCACGGGCGTTGATGGCGAGGTTGACGAGGATCCGCTCCAGCTGGTTGCGATCCGAGTAGACGGGGCAGCGGCCGGCGGGCAGGTCCAGCTCGATGTGAACCTCCTCGCCGATCATGCGGCGCAGGAGGTCCTCCTGGCTGGCGACCATCTTGGTGAGATCGAACACCTTGCGGTCGATGGCCTGGCGGCGGCTGAAGGCCAACAGCTGGGCGGTCATCTCGCGGGCCTGGTGGCTGATCTGGATCACCTCTTCGATGTCGTTGCGCACCAGATCCGGATCGTCTGCCTCGTCCTTCACGCAGCCGGCATAACCGAGGATGCCCGTCAGCTGGTTGTTGAAATCGTGGGCGATCCCCCCCGCCAGCTTGCCCAATGCCTCCAGGCGCTGTGTGTCGCCCAGGCGTACCTTGAGTTCACCGGCACGCTTGCGGGCCACGAATTCGGCCTCCAACGTGCGTTCGATCTCGTCTTTGTGCCGATCGATACGGCGGATGAGCAGCAGCAAGAACACATACATCGACGCGAGCCCGGTGACGAAGACGATGATGCTGGTCAGGCCGTCGCGGAAGCCACGGTAGACGGGGGGCGCGTCATTCAGCAGCGGCGCCCACTGGACCAGCCCCAGGGACTCCAGGCTCACGATGGTGATGAAGGAGATCAAGGAGGCGCAGAAGACGAACAGCCCCATGCTGGGGCCCCGCCGGAACACGTAGGCGGCCACCAGCGGGAAGTAGAACACCGCCACCAGCCCGTTGCTGGAGCCGAATCCGTAAACCAGCACGCCGATCAGCACCGTGTCCAGCACGACCATCACTCGCAACCACAGCTGGGAGATGCGGCCACGGCTGACGAACCACGCCTCGACCGCGGCGCCCAACGAGTAGCCGGTGAGGATCATCCACAGCGCCGGGACGTCTTCGCGTAAGAAGATGCAATAGACGGCCAGCCCAGCGCCCAGCGCCAGGCGCATGTAGGCTCCGATGGCTTCCTGGTATCGGAACTCCGGCGGCGCAGGCGGTGCGGGCGGCAGGAGGGTGGATTCCAGGTCGGTCATCGGAGGCTCACACAGAGGGTACCGAGCGACGGCAGCTGCGAACGGGACATGGACTGACTCCCCCCTGACGATCTTACCTCATCGGCGTTGTGGCTGGATTGTCTGTTTGTCCGCCACAAGGTCACCGGGCCACGGATATTTGCCAATTTGTCCCGCCGCCGCGCGTTCGCTGGCCCTGCTCCCCCCGAGAAGTACCTGGATCGAATCTTGCTGTGGATGGTGGTGCGAGGACGGAGGTGCCCGTGGAACGAAGGCGATGGTTGGCAGGTGGAGCGATCGTGACGGTGGTGGCCGGAGGAGCGGCGCTGTGGCTCAGCGCCGAGCTGAAGGAGAGCATCACTCCGGAGGACGCCGGGCCGCGCGAGGTGGCCCGGCCGGTGGCTGTGGGCCCGTCGGGCAGCGGCGCTGTGGGCTCGCTGAAGAGCTACCTGCATCCCATCGGGGGGTTGTTCGGCGGCGATCCCGGCGCCCCGCCATTACCGCAGCGCTGCGATCTGGATGCGACCTTGATCATCACCACCGTGGCCTCTCCGGCCCTCTACTCCAGCGCCATGATCACCGTGGGAGATTCGCCGGCGTTGTACACGGTGGGGGACTCTCTGGCGGACGCGACCATCGAGGAGATCGACCGGCGGCAGGTGACGCTGCGTCGCGGCGACGGCCGAATCCAGCATCTGCGCCTGGGGGCAAGCTCCGGGGCGGAACCGGCTCCCCACCCGGCCGGCCCGAAGCGGCAGGACTTCAGCGGCGCCGTCACCGCCCTGGGTGACGGCCGCTACCAGGTGGACCGGGGCGCCCTGGCCGACGCGCTGGAGAACCCCCAGCAGTTCAGCAAGGACGTGGGAATCGTGCCCAACTTCAAGGACGGCCAGGCGGCGGGATACCGCGTGCTGAAGATCCGCCGCGGATCGGTGGTGGGCCAGCTGGGGGTCCAGCGGCGGGATGTCATCACCGGCATCAACGGCGCCCCCGCCACGCTGGAGGAGGCCCTCGACACCCTGGGGGGCCTCACAGAATCCGACGGCATGACCCTGGAGGTCCTCCGCAACGGTCAGGCGCTGACGCTGGAGTACGTGCTGGAGTAGCGGCCCTGCGTGATACCCTGGCGCCATGGTCTGGCGAGGAACAGGGTTGGCGTTGGTGGTCGCGCTGGGGATTGGCCCGGGGTGCGGCGGCGAATTCCAGGTCGGCAATCCGGATAAACCCGAGCAGATCCCCGACGACGACGACGACGTGGCGGACGACGACGCCGGCGACGACGACGACAGCGCCGCCGAGCCCGAGCAGGTCCCGGGAGCCGCCTACGAGCACATGCCGGTGATGATCATCGACACCTTCAACCAGTCCATCCCCCAGGACATCAAGATCGACGCCTACGTGGAGGTGGTCCGGGACCACGACGGATCCCTGCAAGACCTGTGGGACCGGCCCCGCACCTTCAGCGGCCCCATCGGCATCGAGGTCCACGGCTCGTCATCGGTGGGCTACCCCAAGCAAGGCTTCCGCTTCGAGACCCGGGACGAGCTGGGCGACGACATCAACGTCGGCCTGCTGGATCTGCCCGGCGAGAGCGACTGGGTGCTCCACGGCCCCTACTGCGACAAGACCTACTTCCGCAACACGCTGGCCTACTCCCTGGGGCGCACGCTGGGGGAGGAGACGGGCCACTGGCAACCCCGCACCGCCTTCATCGAGCTGTTCATCGACGGGGACTACCGGGGCCTGTACGTGCTCGTCGAGAGGGTCAAGCGGGACGACGACCGGGTGGACATTCCCGTGCCGGCCACCACCGCCCAGGGGGATCTCACCGGCGGCTACATCGTGCGCATCGACCAGCACCGCAACGACGGCTGGGACACCGTGCGGGGCACGGTCATCGACTACTACTACCCCAAGTACGTCAACATCACTGGCGAGCAGGACGCCTACATCCAGGACTACTTCGAGCGGTTCGAGGAGATGCTCTCCGGCCCGGACTGGGCCGATCCGACCACCGGCTATCCGGCCTGGATCAACACCGAGTCCTTCATCGACCACTTCATCGTCAACGAGCTGTCCCACAACATCGACGCCTACCGGCTCAGCGCCTACCTCTACAAGGAATCGGACCTGGACGGCGGCCTGCTGCACGCCGGCCCGCTGTGGGACTTCGACCGGGCCTGGGGCAACGTCAACTACTGCGACTGCTGGGAGGTCAGCGGCTTCATCATCGACAGCCTGTACGACTGCGGCGAGGGGTACCAGTTCCCGTTTTGGTGGCTCAGGCTGCTCGAAGACCCGGCCTTCACCACCCAGCTCCGCTGCCGCTGGGAGACGCTGCGGGAGACCACGCTGTCCGAGCAGGCCCTGGTGGATACCCTCGCCGCCATGGCCGAGGAGGTGTCCGAAGTGGAGCAGCGTGACCACGACCGCTGGGGCAATCTGGGCCAGTACATCGATCCCAACTACTACGTGGGCAACACCTACCAGGACGAGCTGGACTACCTGCAGGAATGGACCCTGGAGCGAGCCCTGTGGCTTGACTGGAACATACCCGGGACGTGCGAGTGAGCGACCGGAGGCGGTTCCCTCGGCGCGCTCGGTCCAACCCCGGGAAATGGAATTTGCGATACTCGATTCGTTGAACCTGAGTTCCTGAACAGAAAGGACATTTGAGGAAGTCAGGAAGGACTGAATGCAGGAAAAGATGACGGAGCAGACACGATGAACGTAGAACCATCACAGCTGGAGCACGAAGAGATCACCGGTGTTGTCATTGGTGCGGCGATCGAGGTGCACAAGGCGTTGGGTCCTGGATTCATCGAATCCGTCTACGAGAAAGCTCTGATCATCGAGTTGGAGCACCGATCGATACCCTGGGAAAGCCAGGTTTGTGTACCTGTGATGTACCGGGGGATCGAGGTTGGGGTCCATCGACTGGACCTGCTCGTCGCCAACGAGATCGTCGTCGAGCTCAAGGCTATCCAGAGCATCAACGACACTCATTTTGCTGTCGCGCGCTCTTATTTGCGTGCGATGGACCGCAAGCACGGCCTGATCATCAATTTTTCCAAACCCACGATAGAAGTGAAGAGGGTCATCACGACCTAATGAATACACTCTTTTCCTGCCTTCCGTCCTTCCTGCTTTCCTGAGAGATCTTTCCCTCCCGCTTGGCATGGTGCGAGGAGTCTTGGGCCTGGCGTCAGACATCTGCCGCGATACGATCCAGGTGCTCGTCCAGTAGCTGGAACAGCACCCCGTTGCCCTCCTCCTGGCGGTAGCCCTCCAGGTTGTCGCGATACTTCTGTAGGCGCTCGAGGAAGTACCGCAACGTGTGGTCGTCCAGCACATCCATGCCGTACCCGTAGCCGCATTCCTCCAGGTAGTGGGCGTTGAGGGCCTGCTCGAACTGGGCCGTCAGCGGAATGCTCAGCACCGGCTTGCGCAGGTAGACCGCCTCGCTCATCAGCGTGAAGCCACCGTTGGTGATCACCCCGCGGGCCGAGGCCAGGTCGTCCACGAAGCCCATCGCGTCGAAGGGCTTGTAGGTGATGTTGCCCTCGGTGACCGGGCCGTCGATGTCCCGGCGGTAGCCGTAGACCACGAACGGCACGTCGACGCCGGCGAGCACCTGGGGCAGGTCGGTGCAGGAGGTGGAGGTCTGGTAGACCAGCACGTGGCCCGCTGTGGAGGTCTGGGCGTCCAGGATCGCCTGGCGCAGCACGGGTGGCACCAGCGTCGTGCGGGGCTTGCGCACCTCCGGATAGAAGAAGGTGGGGATGTAGTAGTGGGTGGAGCGGGGCAGCTTGGCCCGGGTGAAGTTCTTGGCCAGCTCGTAATCCTTGCGGTGCAGGTCGAGGAAGCCCTTGGGGTGGCTGCAGCGGGCCATCATCTGGATGTTGTCGATGCACAGCACCGGCAGATCGTGGGCCTTGCCGTAGAAGTAGGACCAGGACTCGAAGTCGCTGATCACGCACTCGGGGTCGAAGCGGTCGGTCAGCTCGAAGTACTGCTCGATGTTGTCGGGCAGGCCCCCTTCGAAGAAGGCCTTCTTCACGTTGTCCAGGATCGAGGACCACAGCTTGAGCTCGTTGTCCTCCAGCCGCATCGACAGCCCCCAGATGCGGTGCACCCCCTCGAAGTAGTCCTGCAGCATGTCGTGGGCGCGCCCCGAGACCATCACCTCCACCTGGTGCCCCTCGTCGTGGATCAGGTGGTCGATGACCGCCTTGGAGCGGGTGGCGTGCCCCATGCCTTCGCCAACGACGCCATAAAGGATCCGCATGCCCGCCTCCTCTTGCATTGATCGGCTTGTTGAGCGTACGAGTAGAGGTTGATGGAGACAACCCCATGGACGTGCTCACCGAGGTAGAAGCAGCAGAAGCTCGTATCAACGAGTACCTCGAGCCCACCCCGGTGATCCAATCGCCGGAGCTGGGCGGGCTGGGCGGCGCCACGGTGTCGTGCAAGCTCGAGAACCTACAACCCACCGCCTCGTTCAAGGTGCGGGGGGCTCTCAACAAGGTGCTGTCCTTGCCCGCGGGCGCCCTGGACCGCGGCGTGGTCACCGCGTCCACCGGCAACCACGGCGCGGCGGTGGCCTACGCCCTGGGCCAGTTGGGGGCGCGGGGCGTGGTTTACGTGCCCGACGATACGCCGCCGGACAAGGTGATCGCCATCGAGCGCCTGGGGGCGCAGGTGGAACGGTTCGGCGACGACTGCATCCTGACCGAGGAGTATGCCCGGCGCGTTGCCGACGAGCGGGGCATGCCCTACATCTCGCCGTACAACGACCCCCAGATCGTCGCCGGCCAGGGCACCATCGCCCTGGAGCTCGTCCGCCAGCTGGACTCCTTCGACGTGGTGATGGCCTCCGTGGGCGGCGGCGGGCTCATCGGTGGCATCGGCGGTTACCTCAAGGCTCTGCGCCCCGAGGTGGAGATCATCGGCTGCTCACCGGCCAACTCGGCGGTGATGGCCGCCTCCGTCGAGGAGGGGCGGATCCTGGAGCTGCCCTCCGCGCCCACCCTCTCCGTGGGCACGGCCGGCGGTGTGGAGCCCGGCGCCATCACCTTCGGCCTGTGCCGGGACCACGTGGACCGCTTCGTCACCGTCAGCGAGGCGGAGATCGCCCGCAGTCTAGGCCTGTTCATCGACGCCCATCACATGCTCATCGAGGGGGCCGCCGCCGTCACCGTGGCCTCCTATCTCAAGCTCAGTGAGCACCTCGCTGGCCGCTCGGTGGTGCTGGTGATCTGCGGCGCCAACATCAACACCACCATGCTCAAGGATGCCCTGACGGGCGTGTGACGCGGGGTGGGTTCCTACCGGATGGTCTTGCTGATCTTCAGCATCTCGTCGGTGACCTGGACCCCCTGAGCCTTGGCCGCCTTGCGGTTGAGGATGATGGTGATGCGTTCCTTCTGCACTGCCAGGGAGATGGCGGCGCCGCGCTTGGCCAGATCCCGGCTGGCCCCCAGGGTCAACAGCTGGTGCTCTACTGCGTAGGCCGTCACCGCCTTGGCCGTAGCCTTGTCGGTGCCGTGGGGCATGTACAGGATGTGGGCCCCGGACTCGGCGAGCAAGGTGGCGAGGGCGCCGGTGTCCGAGCCGTCGATGAAGGTGATCTGGCCCAGCGTCTTGTCGCCGATCTGGCGGCCCTCCAGCTTGCCGAACTCCAGGGCGATCATCGACTCCCGGCCGGCCGTCCCGGCGTCCAGCACGATGCCCAGCACCAGCTCCCCTTCCCGGGCCATGGTGGACTGGTCGTAGGCGATCACCTTGGAGAAGATGGCGGCCTGCATGTCCAGTGGGATCTCGTTCTCCGCGGCCCGGGCCGGCCCGAGCAGCGTGGCCGTGAGCAGGGCGGCGGCAATGAAGATGCGGGTATGGGTCATCACGGGCAACTCCCCTCGGCTCCCAGCCTACTTGAACGGCACGTTGTATTCGAGCCGGACGAACACCTCCCGGGGGGCGCCGGGGATGGGTGCGTGCCACTGGTTGTAGGGCTGGACGAAGGGCAGCTCCGCGTCGCCGATGTTGTAGATGCCCACCCCCAGGTCCAGCCCCGGGGTGATGAAATCGGCCCACAGCAGGTAGGCGTTGACCAGGAACGCGTGGCCGTGCTGGTGGAGCAGCACGTCGTCCTCGTCCTCGTCGTAGATGCTGTAGCTGTGCCGAGGGCTGTAGTAGGTGAAGCTGGGGTTGATGGACAGCCCCTTGTAGATGCGGATGCCACCCAGGGCCGACACCTTGTGCGGCGAGAGGCCCAGGTGCTCCCGCGGGCGCCCCTCGACCTCGTAGTCCCACACCTCGTTGGCCACCGACGCGTAGTAGGAGTAGTTGAGCCGCAGGTGGCCCCCGCGGCTCTTGTACATCAGCTCCGTCTCGGCCCCGGCTGTGCCAGTGCTGGCCTCGTTGTAGTAGCCCTCGTCGTCGAAGAGGTCGTGGTAGAAGTACACGATGGGATCGCGCATGTGGATGATGTAGCCGTTGGCCGTGATCGACCAGTTCTTCGACAGCTGCAGGCCCAGCTCCAGCTCGCCGATCCAGGCCTTCTCCGGCTTGATCGTCACGAAGGTGGGCAGGGTCTCCTCGTCCACGTACTCCATGCCGGCGTCGATGTTGTAGAACGACGGTGCCCGGAAGGCCCCGGCCCCAAGCACCTTGAAGTGGAACCGCTTGATCTGCTTGGTCACCGCCAGCCGAGGTACGGCCGAGAGCCCGTACACGCTGTGGGCCTCGAAGCGGCCGCCGGCGGTGAGGTTGACCACCGGGTTGGTCCAGATCGCCTGTGCGTGGGCCGCCAGGTTGAGGTAGGTCAGCGCGGTCGTATAGCTGTCCGGATCTTCCGAGAATTCCCAGTACTCGTCCGCCTCGATGGCCTCGTTCCATGGCTCGTGATCGCCGTGGAAACCGCTGTTGAACATCCTGTCCTCGTCGCACGCATAGGCGTGGTCGATGGTGCCCTCCAGGCCCCCCGACAGCGTGAACCGATCGTGCAGCCGTGCGGAGATCCGGGCCCCCGGCCGGATGCGATGGGCCGGGTTGCAGAAGTACACGCCGCCGTAGGGCGCGTATTCGTCCTCGTCCTCCCAGTCGTCCACCGCAATGGCCATCTCACCGGTGGACATGTAGGCCTGCTGGACCTTGTAGGTGATGTAGGGCGTCAGGCGCACCTTCTTGTCCGCCGGCATCTCGTAGCGCAGGTCGGCGTAGATACCGCGGAACACCATCGGCACCGCCTCGGTCTCGATGACCGACCCGTCCGGTTGCTCCAGCTCGTCGTAGACCACCTGGTCCCAGATATCCCGGATCGACATGCGGTAGTTATCGACGATCAGGCGGAATTCCAGGCCCTTGAAGCCCACGTTGAAGGTCACGAACAGGGGGCGCAGCGCCGAGTTGCCCACCATGTTGTAGCTGTCGCCGTACACGTCCACGTAGTCGCGGTTGCTGCGGTTGCCCCAGCCGATGAAGCCGTGGCCGACCATGTGGAAATCGCCCTTTTGCCCGCCCAGGGAGAAGGTGATGTCCCGGTGATGGAAGTTGTCGATGGAGGTGCCGGACAGCCCGCCGCTGAGCGACGCGCCCACCCCCTGCACCTGATCGGCGCTCTTGGAGATCACGTTGATCACCGCCAGGGCCGCCGACCCGCCGTATAGAGCCGAACCCGGGCCGCGGATGACCTCGATGCGGTCGATGAAGCGCACGGGGTAGTGGTGGCCAAACGCGGTGGTGGACTACAGCGTCTCGTTCATCTCCTGGCCGTCGAACAGCAGCAGCGCCTTGCCCTCGTGGGCCCAGTTACCGCGCACGGCGATGCCCACCGTGCCCTCCACGTCCGTGCCGAAATCGATGCCCGGCACCAGTCGCAACACGTCGACCAGATCGCGGGCGCCGGAGGCGCGGATCTCGTCGCCGGTAATGACGGTGACGATGCCCGGCGTCTCGTGCACGGTCATCGGCGTCTGGGTGGTGACGTAGACCTTGAGGTCCAGCAGACGATCCAGGTCCATGTTGAGGAACAGATCGTCCATGTCGTCGTCTTCGGACTCGGCGGATTCTGCTCCGCCCGACGGAGCCGGGCCCTCTTCCTGGGCCGCAGCGGGTCGGCCGCTAATCAGGCTCAACAGGACACAGA
Organism: uncultured Rickettsiales bacterium; assembly: GCA_964504165.1. Lineage (GTDB taxonomy): Bacteria > Myxococcota_A > UBA796 > UBA9615 > CAYRNR01 > CAZDDH01. The sequence goes on from CAZDDH010000046.1 coordinate 36,926, forward strand.
TGGCAGGCGTGGCAATCATTGCGCACGTACGCATGGCTGGGTTCCCTCCTCATCAAATCACCCCCGTGATCCAGAGAATTTTATCAAAAACTACGGGGTGATCGGAAACAAAAGACGGGGGTCAGGGACCCTTCACCACCCGGGTGACATAGAGCGCGTCGAAGGGGATCTCGTCCAGCGGTTGGCGGCGCACCACCCCCCCGGGCTCGGCGTGCAGGGCCACCCCGTCCCCCGCGTAGAGCCCCGTGTGCCAGGGCCAGTAGCGGTCCTCGCCCACCACCCATAACGGCTCGTCGGGGATCTCGTAGCCCCGGTTGAGGAAGTACAGCACGTCGCCCCGCTGCAGCAGGCCCTGGTCCAGATCGGCCCGCAGCACGCCCGCCGCGCCGTCCACGGGGGTGCCGAGCTTCTTGCTCGCGACGATCTTGGAGGGATCCACAGGGTAGGAGCGCCAGGGCGTGCCGGTGACCGGCCCCCAGGCCAGGTACAGCAGCCCCAGGCAGTCGATGCCTGGGTTGCCCGAGGTGTTGCGGCCGCCCCAGGCGTAGGGCTGGCCCAGGTAGGACTCGGCGTTCTTGATCGCCGCCTCCACCTGGACGGGATCGGCGGTGGGGGTGGGTGGGGGAGGGATCTGGGCCATGAGCAGGATCGCCAGCCCGGCCATCAGGATGAGCCCGCATGGGCTCGTCGTGCGTGTCCGGGGCCTCGGGTCCTCCATGGCTGCTCCTCGTCCCCATGGTAACGCGGGGGGCGGGGGTTGGTTTCGGCAGAATTCCCTTGGTGTTGGGGTAATTCGAATATAGATTGAACGTACAATCAATATTCGATAAGGCCTGGAAACACGATGCGAACGGCACTCACCTGGTTACCCTTTGTCTGGATCATCACCCTCAACTCGCTGGCGGTGGCCACCGGGTGCCGGCTGCGGGTTCTGACGCCGCTGCTGTTGGCCTTCGCGGTCATCGTGGCGCTCAATCTCATCGCCGCGGCGGCCCTGCGGATCACCCACTACTTCACCTATTCGGTCGGGGGCGTCACCCTGCTGGGCATCGCCGCCGCGCTGTTCGTCCCGGCCGCCGGGCAGCTGTTCATCGAGCACGCCATCGCCGGGTTGTATGCGGGTTTGCTGCTGGCGGCGGTCGTCCCGCCGCTGCTGGGGTGGGTGCCGTTCACGTATGAGTTTTCGCGCAATCGGTATCCCCAGGCGATCGTGGAGTCGCAGGCGTTCCGCCGTGTGAATGGGATCATCAACGGCATGTGGGCGGGGCTGTTCGCGCTGGCCATCGTGCTCAGCGTCATCCCTTACGCGGCCGACAGCGGGCTGCAGGTCGTCATCTCCAGCGTGGTGCCCATCGCCGTGCAGCTGGCCATCGGCCTGCCGCTGACGTTCAAGCTGCCGGAGCTGCTGTTACGTGACGCGCCAGGGGAGCAGCTCCACTTCGAGTCGGTGAGGGAGCTGTTCCAGGCCATGCCGCTGGGGCTGAACCGGGAGCTGGCCGCGGGCATCGACGCCACGGTCCAGTTCCACCTGACGGGGGAGGAGCCGCTGGAGGGGCGCCTGACCATCCGGGATCAGCGCTGTTTCTTCGAGGAGGGCGTGTTCCCCGGTGCGGCCACGGTGATCCGCGCCGATTCGGCGTTGTGGCTGGCCATCTCCAACAACGAGGTGTCCGGCGAGTGGGCCTATCTCAACAAGCAGTACGAGTGCGAGGGCGACCAGACGATCCTGCTCAAGCTCTCGGATCTGTTCGCACCGACCGAACCGGAGGAGGGGCCGTCGGCCACCACCGCACCCTTCGAGTACGGCTCCCTGGAGGGTGGGCCGCTACGCAAGGTCGTGATCTTCGACGGCGGCCCCCGCAGCAGCCGGTTCTCCAAGACGATGATGATGGCTCGGGAGTTCGGCGAGGGGGCCCGTGCGGCGGGTGCCGACGTGGAACTGGTCACGCTGCGTAACAAGACCATCAAGCCCTGTACCGGCTGCTACACCTGCTGGACCAAGACCCCCGGCGAGTGCATCTTCGACGATGACATGGCCGAGCTGCGCCGCACCTTCCGCAAGGCGGATCTGGTGGTGCTGGCCACCCCGCTGTACATCTTCAGCGCCACCGGGCAGATGAAGACCTTCCTGGACCGGCTGCTCCCGATCCTCGAGCCCTACATGCTCATCGACGAGCTGGGGCACACCCTGCATCCTCACCGGTACGACGAGGATCCGGCCCAGGGGCTGGTGATCTTCAGCGCCGCCGGCTTTCCCGACGTGGACCACAACTTCGACGGCCTGCGGGGCATGGTCCGCTGCATGGGCTCCCACTTCCCCAAATCAAACCTGCTGGCCGAGTTCTACCTGCCCGGGGCGGAGCTGCTGGCCCAGCCGGTGTACGCCGACCGCCAGCAGCGGGTGCGCGATGCGTGCCGTGGGGCGGGTGAGCAAGCGGTCCGGGAGGGCTGCATCGGCCGCGGGCCCATGGACGTCGTCGCCGATCCAGGGGTAACGTCGCGCCGGTTCCAGGAGGGGGCCAACCACTTCTGGGAGACCATGGACGGCAAGGGCGCCTTCCTCCACGAGGCACCCCGGCTGCCCCGCACCAAGGAAATCAATCCATGACACACGGCAACGAAAAGCGGTCCCGTATCACGCGCCAGAAGATCCTCGAGGCGGCCGAACCGATCTTCCTCGAGCGCGGCTTCGCCGGCAGCTCCCTGGGGGCCATCGCCCGCGACGCCGGCGTCAACACCAGCCTGATCAGCCACCACTTCGGCTCCAAGAAGGGGCTGTGGGAGGCCACCGTCCAGCGCCTGTCCGAGCGGTATTTCCAGATGCAGATGCAGACCCTGGAGGAGGGGGAGGGGAGGGGCATCGACCTGCTCACCGACGCGGTGGCCGCCTACCTGCGCCACGTCAGCGAGAACCCGGGCGTGGTGCGCCTGTCGGCCTGGCAGTTCCTCGACGGCGCGCGGGAGCCCAGCGACCAGGCCCGGGAGGTCATCGAGCTGGGATTCGTGCGCCTGCGGGCGGGCCAGGAGCTGGGACTGATCCGCAAGGACCTGACCCCGGAGATGATCTGGGCGCTGTTCATCTCCCTGGCCGACGGCTGGGCCATGTTGCGGGATGGGTACAGCGATTTGCTCACCGGTGACGGCCGCACGGAGGCGGACCTGGACCGGTCGTTCGCGGAGACGGCGATGAGTGTTTTCCTCGACGGTGTGCGGGGTGAGGAAGGATAGGACCATGAACATCCGATGGATGGCTTTGACGTGGATGATGGCCTGCGCCGGTTTGGCGTCGGGGGCTCGCGCGGCCGACGGTGGGCCCGTGCGGGTCACGGTGACGATCTCTGACGTCGCCAGCGACGAGGGCGTGATGCAGGTGGGGCTCTACGTCCCGGACGGGTTCCCCGACAAGGGCAAGGAGGTCGTCGGCGCGACGGTGGAGGCAACCGCCGGCACGATGGTCGTCGAGCTGGAGGCGCCGGCCGCCGGCACCTACGCAGTGGCCATCTTCCACGACGTCAACGCCAACGGTGAGCTGGACAAGAATATGCTGGGCGTCCCCAAGGAATCCTATGCGTTCAGCAACGACGTCTTCGGGTTGTTCGGGCCGCCCAGTTTCGACAAGGCGTCATTCGTGCTCGAGGGGGATACGGAGCTGTCGATCGCCATCGGGAAGTAACGCTACCGCCCCTTTGCCAGCGCCCGCAACACGTCACCCGTGGTGGAATGCTCCGGCTCCCAGCCGAGCTCCCGCCGGGCGCGGTCGGTGCTCACCACGATAGGAAGGCTACTTCCTAGCCGCATCCATCCCGGGTGCAGCGCCATCTTCCCCAAACGGTGGGCCAGGTTGCCCAGCCGGACCGTGGAGCGGGGGAGGGGCAGTCCAGGCTTGCCCAGCGCCGGTCCCCACTCCCGCACCGCCAACGGCTCTTCCGTGGCGATGTTGAACGCCCCCGCCTTGCGCCGGTGCAGCGCCGCCTGGAACGCAGCCGCCACGTCGTCCTCGTGGGTCAGGTGGATGGGCGGCGCCGGGCCACGCAGGTAGGGCTGGACCCGTAGCTTGAGCCAGCCGAGGTGCTTGGCCTGGCTGGGGCCCAGCACCACCGAGGGGCGCAAGACGGTGACGGTCACCTCCGGGTGGTCCGCCGCAAAGCCGTCCAGCACGTGTTCGCTGCGGGCCTTGGTCTCGGGGTAGTAGAAATCCGTGTTCCCCCGGCAGGGGGCCGACTCGTTCAACACGCGGCCGGCATTGTCGGCATGGAATCCGTAGGCCGCCACACTGGAAGCGTGCACCAGCTGGCCCACCCCGGCCCGGGCCACGGCCTCGGCAGCGTGGGCCACGCCGCGCACGTTGTCCTGCACCACGCGGGCTTCGTCCATACCGGGCCGGGGCTCGATGAAGGCCAGGTGGACCAGGGCATCGCAGCCCTCCAGCGGCCGGTCGTCGTCCCCGGCGAGCATGTCCCAGCGGTGGTAGCTGGCCTTGGGAGGCTGTTGGGCGGGGGGTCGCACGTCCAGCATGCGGATCTGGGATACGGCCGGGTCGTCCGCCAGACGACGCACCAGCGTCTGGCCGAAGAAACCCGAGGCGCCGGTGATGGCTACGATCATGGAACCAGCTCTCCGTCTACGCCGGACGACTCCCTCTCAGCGTGCGGAGAACGCCAGCCGGACGTTGATCCTGAACTTCGTCAGCTTGCCCTCGACGCACATGGGTTTCGCGCGCCATTGGGCCAGCGCATCCTCGCCCGCCTGGCTAAAAATCGTGTTGCCTTTGACCCAGGTGATCTCCACCGGCAGTCCAGTTTCATCGACGAGTACTTCGTAGACAACGTCTCCTGTCGTTCCAACCCTCTTCGCCTTTGTCGGGTAGACCGGCTCGACCTTGTGCGTCCAGACGACCGGGCCTTCCGAACTGCCTGGCGGGCAAACCTCTTTCGGCGTTTCCTCGGCAGGGGCGACGGGGGCAGCGATAGGAATCGTGGCGCCCTCGACCTCGACGTCTTCGCTTTCTTTCGAGTCTTCCTGGGCTAGCGTGATCCCGGGTAGGCAGATGACCCACAGGATGACCAGCCATTTGGGCCAATTATCTGGCATGCCGTCTTTCCTCCCACGTCTCGGGGTAAAGCTCGCGTACACCATCCCAGAACTCGTCGCGAACCGCACGAACTCGGTCGTGATAGTCCTCGAAAAACCCCGGGCGCGACCAGGCCTCCGGGTGGGCGTAGCGTTCACCATCATCGCCCCAATCATTGACCCAGAATTCCGGTTCCGCGTCGTCGATGATCCGGAAGCCCGATGGATCGAACAGGATCGGATCATCGTCATCATCCAGAACCTGGTAGTTGTCGGCGCAGATACCCAGCACCTCGTATCGCCGTCCCACGGTCAAGCAGGCGTGGACTCGAACGATCCAGCGGGACTCCTGTGCGTTGGGTATGACCGAGCCATCTCCGTCCCTGGTTATCCAGTCCATTTCTTGCAGTTTGTCCAGCTCGGACAAGACGTCGCCAACATCCAGCGAGAGATGGGCAGCCACATCCTGGGCCGAGAAGCACCCATCTTCCGAACACCCGGACTGCTCGCGAGCAGCGCTGAGGATCGGATCGCCGAATGCGATTCGCTCAACCCACATCTGTCCCGCACCGATGCCCGATCAGACCGAGCACTTGCGTCGTGAGTAGTGCCGCCATCGCCGGCCCGTCCAGGGGTAGGGCGTCGCGGGTGATGGCGTAGCCCTCGATGGTGGGGAGGATCAGGGACACCGCCTGGTCGATGCGCTCCGGCGGGCAGTCCGGCTGGATGCCCTGCAGCTCGGCGGTGAGGAGCGCCACGTAGCGGCGGTAGTAGTCCATCAGGTGCTCGTGCAGCACCGGGTTGCGCTCGGCGATGGCCCAGATCTCCTTGAAGACCCGGCACACCGGCTCCAGCTCCGGGTTGTCGAAGGACTGTGCGATGACGGTGCGGAAGCGGTCCGGCCCCTCGGTCGGCGCGTTCGCCAGTTGCGCTTCCATCCCGGCCAGGGTCTCGGCCAGGTAGAAATCCAGCAGCCCCAGCAGCAGCGCGTCCTTGTTGGTGAAGTAGTACTGGACGTTACTCAGCGACATCCCGGCCCGGGCGGCAACCTGCCGCATGGTCAGCCCCTGGTCGCCGCTCTCCGTGAGCAGCTCCAGGGCGCAGCCGATGATGCGGGCCACCTTCTGTTCGCCTCGTTTACCCATGGTGTTGACAAACTAGGTCATGCGACCTACCTTTGCAACTAGGTCACGTGACCTAATCAAGGAGACACCATGGATACGATGAGAGGAATCGTGCTGGACGGGCAGCGGCCACAGCTGGCCGAGGACCTGTCCATCCCCACACCCCGGGCCGGAGAGGTGCTGGTGCGGGTCACCCACGCCACCGTCAACGGCCACGAGATCCAGGTGGCCAGCAACGCCGTGTTGTGCTGCCTGGGCAAGCTGATGGGAGCCAAGGGCCCCGTGCGCACCGGCCTGGAGTTCGCCGGTGTGGTGCAATCGGACGGTGAACATCTGAGCGCCGGGGACGAGGTGCTCGGGTACGTGGACATGACCCGTGGCTGGCGCCCCCACGCCGAGTTCATTGCCATCCCTGAAGGCTACCTGGCCCTACGGCCGGGCACCGTGCCCCAGCCCACCGCCGCCGCCCTGTCCATGAGCGGCCAGACCGCTCTGGTGGCGCTACGCGACCTGGCGGACGTGCAGGCCGGCGACGCGGTGCTGGTCCTCGGAGCGTCCGGTGGCGTGGGGGTGATGGCGGTCCAGATCGCCCGGCTGATGGGGGCCGAGGTCACCGCCATCGCCAACCGCTCCCACCACCCCCTCCTGCGCGACCTGGGGGCCCACACCGTGATCCACTCCCGCGATCTCGATCTGTCCGCCCTCACCGGCGACTACAAGCTGGTCCTCGATCTGACGACCATCTATCGCTACCGGCAGGTCCGTCACCTGCTGGCCGCCGACGGCAGCTTTGTCCCCGCCAATCCGCTCAACTCGCTGTTCGACGTGCTGGTGAGGGGTCAGGTCCGCTACCTGTGGGTGGACAAGGGCGACCAGGGCAAGCTGGACGAGCTGGCGGCCTGGGCGGCGGATGGCAAACTCGAAGCGGTCATCGACCAGGTCTACCCGTTGGGCGATATGGAATCGGCCTTCTCCCGCGCCCTGGAGCGGGGCAAGGCGGGGCGGGTGGTGCTGGAGCTATAGAATCAGGTTACGATTCATCCGAGCGGTACCCTCCCGACTGTCCAGACCTTCTCATCGCGCAGCGTCACCACCTCCAGTGCCCGGATCCGGCCGGGTATCGCCAGGCCCATGGCGCCGAGTTGGTCTGCCTGGCGGCGGCTTTCCCCTTCATCCTCGTAGTTGCCCACGGTGATGTGGGGGAGGTACGGGATGTCCGTGCGCAGCTCGCTGGCCAGCAGCCCGGTATAGAGCGCGTCGTGGAGCTCGACGATATCGCGGTGGCCTTCGTCGGGGACCAGGAACACGTAGTGATAGACCGAGGACATATCCTCCATCACCGCCGCGCGGCGCAGTACGAAGTCGAAGGCGTGCTGCTGGCCCGCGACCTCGGTCACGTGGTCGATCAACGGAGCCTCAGCGACCACGTCCGTGGGGAACACGAACGTGAAGTGCGGGTCTACCCGCCCGTAATACAGGTGGTCGTGCTGGCTCCGGAACTGCTGGATCCAGGCCAGATCCTCCTCGCTCAGATCGGGGTATGCGATGACGGCCAGCGGCATCACGACCCTCCGACCACATCCAGCACGTTGCGGGCCACCTCGTCGGGGGGCTCGCTGCCGGTGAGCCTCACCAGCGGCAGTTGCAGGGCCGCCGTCCGCTCTCCCAGCCACCGCCCGAACTCGACGCTGCGCCGGCTGAACTGGCCGATCAGCAGCTCTGGGTCGGGAGCCCCGGCGTGGAAGGCCTTGTTGGCCGTCACCCGGGCCACGATGGCCGGCTCGGGGACCTCCAGCCACACCGCCGTGGCGCCGCGGACCCCGGCCACCAGCTCCGGCAGCAGCGCCCACCCCTCGATGATGCACGGCGGCGCCCAGGTGGCGTGCTCGTGGATGACCGACTCGATGGCCGGCCACAGCGCCCGGTGGGCCCGCAGCGCATGGTCGAGCTGCTCTGCGACGGTGTACTTGACGTAGTAGTGCTGGTAGCTGTCATCCCGCATCGCGAACAGGTCGGGAGCCGCCTCCGGCCCGGTCACCCCCCGGGCTGCCGCACCCAGATCGTCCGTGGCGATGACCTGGTAACCCAGCTGGGCCGCCAGCGTGCGCGCCAGGGTGCTCTTCCCGCTGGACGGGGGGCCGCCGATGAGCACTACTCGGGGGAGGGGGGGCATGGTCAGAACACCGTACCACGCCCAACCTCAGCCCACGCCCGCCGCCGCCCCCGTCACCGACCTCGGCCAGGTCCGCCCACTGCAGGCCCCGCTGAACGTCACCCGCGGTTTTTTGGCCGGCCCCGGCCCGGGCGAGGCCCATTGCTGCATCCAGCGCTCCTCGGGCGCATACGGCGGCAAGCGGTATCGGCCGCCCGGGACCACCTCGACCTTCTTGAACAGCTTGGCCTTGAACAGGGCCGACGCCACCGCTGCCTCGTCCACGTCGCCCAGCTCCGTCGCGATCTGCCGCGTACCCATCGACCGATCGTGGAGCAGGGCGAAGATTCGCCGGTCTAGCCCCGAAATCTCACCAGGGGGGAAGTCAACGTCCGCCTCGTGATGTAAGGT